>JBAPYG010000203.1:0-8992 GCA_049284615.1 Acidimicrobiia bacterium | reverse complement strand
CAGCAGGACACAATAGAGGCATGTTTTGGCCTATGCCCAGCGCGCTCTAGGCGTGGCCTCAGTTCTCCGGCGCAGCCTCCGCGTCGTCGAGGATCACGTCATATGGCTCCCTCGACTCGCTGATGATCGCCTGGATGATTCCGGCCATGGGCAGGGCGAGGATCACCCCGATCCCGCCCAGAAGGGTGCCTCCGATGATGATCGCTGCCACCGAGATCGCAGGGTGTATCTCCATGGTCTTCTTGGTGATCCGGGGGGCGATGAGGTAGTTCTCCAGCTGCTGGTACGCCAGGAAGTAGACGACGACCCAGATGGCGGTGGCGCCGGACTCGAAGGTGAGGGCGACGACGGCTGGGAGCACGGCGGCGAGGTAGGTCCCGACCACGGGGACGAACTGGCTGAGGACCCCCACCCAGATCCCCAAGGACACGGCAAAGGGCACCCCGAGGATGCTGAGGTAGATCGCGGTCAGAGTCCCCGAGAGGACGGAGAGGATGAGACGCGAGTAGATGTAGGCCCCCATCTTCTCCACGGCTACGTCCCACACGTGAACGGCATGACGTTGCTGCTCCTCGGGCATGGACGAGAGCACCGTTCGTTGCAGCTTGGGCAGGTCGGCGATCATGTAGAACGAGAACAGGGCGACCGTCGTGGCGAAGAAGAGGAACCCGAAAAGAGAGGCGGTCACCCCGACGACACCGCCGGCTATCGCCCCGGCGAGGCCCTGGGCCGACTTGAGCAGGTCCTGGCCGGCAGTGGCCGGGTCGACGTCGGAGAGGTCGAAGCCAAAGGTGTTCTCCAGGAAGTGGACCACCGCCTCGAACATCCCCGGTATCGCGTCGATCAGCGACTGGATCTGGTCGATGAAGAGCGGGGCCAGGGCCCACACGAACGCTCCTGCCAGCAACACCGCAACGACGAACACCAGGGCGGTGGCCACGCCGCGACGCCAACCCCTCTTGGCGAGGAAGTGGACGGGCGGCTCGAAAGCGACCGTCACGAACAGTGCCACGACGACCATCCACACCACGGTGCTCAGTCGAAAGATGAGCCAGAGAACGGCCGCGACCGCGATCAGGACCATCGCGCCCATGAGCGTGCGCCGGATGAACACCCGGTCGTCGACGCGAGCTGGATCGGCCATGCGTCGAGGGTAGGAATCCCGAGATCCGGAATCGCGTCATTCCGAATAGCCTCGGGCCCTAACCAGGAGGACGATGGAGACCTTTGACATTGCTTGGACACCGGATCCGGCCACGGCGGCCGCCACCAACACCGGCCGTTTCATGGCCGAGCACGACATCACCGACTTCGACACCCTGGTGGCGCGCTCGGCCGGGGATCCCGAGTGGTTCTGGGCAGCCGTCGTCGATTTCATCGGGCTCCCTTTCGACCCGCCATGGACCACCGTGCGTGACACCTCGCGAGGTCATCCCTGGGCAACGTGGTTCCTGGGGTCGGGGTTCAACCTGTCCGTGGCATGTGTCGACCGATGGGCTGCCGAGGACCCTGGCCGCGTCGCCTTGCGATCACAGAAGGAGGGTGGGGAGACGCGGGAGCTCGACTTTGGAGAGCTCCTGGAACAGGTGGAACGTCTCGCCGGCGCCCTGGCCGACCTCGGCGTGAGCCGGGGCGACGCCGTAGCCGTGTATCTGCCCATGTCACAGGAAGCCGTCATCTCGCTGCTCGCCGTGGCCCGGGTGGGCGCGATCTTCATCCCGGTCTTCTCCGGCTACGCGGCGGAGGCGGTCGCCACGAGACTCGACGACCCACGACCGAGATTGGTCATCTGCGCCAACGGGTTCGAGAGACGAGGCGCTCTGGTCACGATGAAGGAGACCGCTGACGAGGCCATCGAGCGGTCGGGCGGGATCGATCGTGTCCTGGTCGTCGACTACGTCGAACGAGCCGAGACGCCCATGACTGCGGGCCGGGACGTCTGGTGGCACGAGACCGTGCCGACCGCGCCACGGGCGCCGGCCGCCGCCACGTGGGCCGAGGACCCGGTCTTGATCGCGTACACGTCGGGGACGACCGGGCGACCCAAGGGCGCAGTTCACGTCCAGGCCGGGCTTACCGTGAAGCTCGCCCAGGAGGGAGCGTTCCAACTCGACGTGAAACGCGACGACGTACTGATGTGGGCGACCGACATGGGCTGGATCATGGGCCCCTGGATGGTCACGGCGGGGCTGGCCAACGGGTCCGCCATCGCCACATACGACGGCGCCCCCAACTACCCCGGGCCCGACCGAATCTGGAAGGTGACCGAAGAACTGGGGATCACCATCCTGGGACTGTCGCCCACGCTGGTGCGGGCATTGCAGCCCCACGGCGCCGGGGAGGCCCACAAGCACGACCTGTCTTCACTGCGTCTCTTCGGGTCAACCGGCGAGCCATGGAACCCTGAGCCCTGGTGGTGGCTGTTCCGTGACGTGGGTCAGGGTGAGCGCCCGATCATGAACATCTCGGGCGGGACCGAGGTCGGTGCGTGCATCCTCTCGACGAACCTGCTCCAGGGCATCAAACCGACTTCGCTGGGCAAGCCCGCGCTGGGAATGGATGCCGACGTCTACGACGACGACGGCATGCCGGTGCGTGGCGAGGTCGGCGAGTTGGTGATCAGGGGATCGTGGCCCGGGATGACCCGGGGATTCTGGGGAGAGCCGGAACGCTACATAGCCACCTACTGGTCACGGTTCGACGACACCTGGGTCCATGGTGACTGGGCCTCGGTGGATGGCGACGGGTTCTGGTACCTGCACGGGAGGTCGGACGACACCCTCAACATCGCCGGGAAGCGCATCGGCCCCGCCGAGATCGAGTCGGTGGCCGTGGCCAGGGACGAAGTGATGATGGCGGCGGCGATCGGCGTGCCCGACGATTTGAAGGGCGAGGCCATAAGGCTGTTCCTGGTGCCCGCCCCCGGGGTCACGCCGGACGACGAACTGACGTCGGAGATATCCCGCTCGTGCGTGAGCGCCCTGGGAAAGGCATTCGCCCCGGGCCAGATCACCTGGGTCGACGACCTCCCCCGCACCCGCTCCCAGAAGATCATGAGACGAGTGGTCAAGGCCCTCGCCCTGGGCCAGGACCCGGGCGATCTGACCAGTCTCGAGAACCCAGCCAGTCTGGAGAGTCTGCGGGATTGAAGAGGCGACGGGGACACTCAGACGAAGTCGGCCGGAGACATCGCGACAGCACCGGCCGACCGGCGTCTGTTCGGCTGACGAACAGCCCCTCACACGACACCACATCGGGGAAGCCCCCGGTCACACCGAGGACGTCTCACCCCGGGGACACTCAGACGAAGTCGGCCGGCATCATTTCGGCGGCATGCGCGCCGCGGCGTCGAGCCGGATCACCTCACCGTTGAGCATCCCGTTCTCGACGACGGCGGTGACCAGATGCGCGAAATCCTCCGGTGTGCCGAGCCGCTGGGGAAAGACGTGGAGCTTGGCCAGCGACTCCCGCAGCTCCTGCGAGGCCGCGGCGAGTAGAGGGGTGTCCATGATCCCCGGGGCGATGGTGTTGACCCGAATCCCCACACTCGCCAGATCTCGGGCGAGGGGCAGCGTCATGCCGACCACACCGCCCTTGGACGCCGAGTAGGCGGCCTGGCCGACCTGACCGTCGAAAGCCGCGATCGATGCGACGTTGACGATGACCCCACGCTCGCCGCTCTCGCCCGGCTCGTTGTCGGCCATCACGCGTGCCGTGTTGCGTATCACGTCGAACATGCCGATCAGATTGACACCAACGGTGAAGCGAAAGAGATCGAGGTCGAACATCACCCCGTCGCGGGAGAGGACCCGTTGCGCCGGGGCCACCCCGGCGGCGTTCACCAGGATCTGAACCCCGCCGAATGCTTCTGCAGCCCCGTCCACGGCGGCCGAGACCGCGTCGCTGTCGGACACATCGCAAGGTATGAAACGGGCCGCCTCACCCAATTCGGTCAGTGCGGCTTTGCCTTGGGCCTCGTTGATGTCCATCATCACGACCCGTCCGCCGTGAGCCACGAATCGGCGGGCGGCTCCCAGACCCAAACCGGAAACACCCCCGGTGACCAACGCAACCGAATCTCCAACCTTCACGAGCGACCTCCTGCTGACTCCCGGCGACGGTACACCCGGATGATCGGGGTGTTCGACTCGGGGGTCGGCGGGCTGTCGGTCCTCGCCGCGATCAGGGACCGAATACCCCATGCCGATCTGCTCTACGTGGCCGATCGGGCTCGTGCTCCCTTCGGCACCCGGTCGATTGGCGAGGTCGAGACCATCGCCCACGAGATCACCGGGTGGTTGATCGAGGCCGGGGCCGACACGATCGTGGTCGCGTGCAACACCGCCTCGGCCGCGGCCCTGCACTCGATTCGCAGCTCTCACCCGGCGCTCCCCGTGGTCGGCATGGAGCCGGCCGTGAAACCGGCCGCCGCGAGCACGAGCACAGGTACCGTCGCGGTGTATGCGACGGCCGTCACGTTTCAGGGCGCCCTCTTCGACGCCACGGTCTCCCGTTTCGCCGCGGGTGTCGAGGTCCTCACCCGGGCCTGCCCGGAGTGGGTCGACATGGTGGAGCGCGGTGTCGTCGCCGGCCCTGAGGCGGAGAGGATCGTGGGTGACGCTCTCGCCGACGCGGTGCGCGCCGGCGCCGACCAGATCGTCCTCGCCTGCACACACTTCTCCTTCCTCACACCTCTCATCGAGCGGATCACCGGGATATCGGTGATCGACCCGGCACCGGCTGTGGCCACCCAAACCGCCCGCGTCGCCGCGACCACCCGAGGCGCGGCCAGGACGTTGTTGGCGGCCTCGGGGGATGGGCCGGAGTTCGCACGGCTCGCCACAGCACTCGCCGGATTCGATACCCCTGTCATACCCTTCCCGTCATGAAGCCGATCTGGGTCGATGGTCAGGGCATCCTCGCCGGTTCGGGGCCGGCACTGTCGCTCGACCCCGGCTCCGGCGATGGGCGTTACCACGAGGCGCTCGAGGCCTTGCGATCCTCGGGCCGCCCTCTCGCATTCGCCTCGTTCACCTTCGATGTCGATGAGCACGGGTCGATCCTGGAGATCCCCGAGACGGTGCAACACGGTTTCGCCGACGCCTCTCTCACGGGCAGCATCTCGGCGTCCGTCGTCGACGACGGTGTGGACGAGTGGAGGGTGGGATTCGAGAAGGCAAAGCTGGAGATCGAGACGGGACGGGTGGAGAAGGTGGTGCTGGCCCGTCAGGTGTTGCTGGAGATGGATGCCGAGCCGGACGCGGCCCTCCTCACGCGTCGTCTGGCCCGAGCCAACCCGGAGTGCTTCGTGTTCTCGGTGGGTGGCCTCGTCGGGGCCAGCCCGGAGCTCCTGGTGAGTCTGCGCAACGGCAGGGTCAGCACTCTCGCCCTCGCCGGCACGGCCACCGACCCGAACGGGCTCGAAACCGCCAAGATCCTCGAAGAGCACCGTCACGTCGCCAAATCGGTCACCGATGGACTGCACCGGCACATAGCCCATGTCGACGTGACCGAGCAGGTGATCGTTCCCCACGGCGTCATGTCACACGTGGGGACGCGGATAGCCGGGCCTGCCAACCCAGGGACCACCGTGGCCGACATCCTCGCCGACCTGCACCCAACGGCGGCGGTGGCCGGGTCTCCAACACCGGCTGCCATCGACCTCATCCGCGAGATCGAGCCGACTTCCCGTGGACGCTACGCCGGCCCGGTCGGGTGGATCGACCCCGACGGCGACGGTGTTTTCGCCATCGCCCTCCGGTGCGGCCAGATCGAAGGGAGGCAGATCAAGCTGTATTCCGGGGGCGGTCTGGTCGCCGGCTCGGAGGCGCAGGCCGAGCTCGACGAGACGGAATTGAAACTGGCCCCTATGTTGACGGCCCTCGGTCAGTCGTAGCGACGACGACGGGCTTCGAGGTCGAAGACCCGGTCGACCGGGACGACCACAACGTCGATCCCCGAAGCGTCGAGACCCCCGGAGACCGCCGCGATCAATTCCGACCGGGACGCGACGAGTTGGGCCCTGGCCCCATGAAACACCGCGAGAGCGGCGAGATCTCGATGTGGCGGCGTGACGAAGAGCCGTTCGAAGTCCGGAGCGTACGTCGCCTGAGGGAGGGAATCGAAGAGGCCGCCGCCTCCGTTGTCGACGACGACGAGGGTGAGATCGACGTCACCGTCATGGAGCAGCCCGTTCGAGTCGTGGAGCAGCGAGAGATCCCCCGAGATGGCGAGCGTTCGGGGCGACACCGTGGCGACACCCAAGGCGGTCGAGACGAACCCGTCTATGCCCGACGCTCCCCGGTTGGCGAAGACAGGACCACTCCTGGCGAGATGGGCATCGACCTCGCGAATCGGCAATGAAGAGGAGACCACCAGCGCCTCCCAGGCGATCGCGTTGAGCGCTTCGGCGACAGAACCTCCCGAGAGCCGGTGCTCCGCGGTCACGTCGGCGAGGACGCGAGCACGCATCGCCTTGTCGACCCCGAGCCAGAGACCGGCCCAATCCTCATCCGCCCTGCCCTCGACCCCTGCCAGGACCTGCAGCGGGTCGGCGGCCAGAACACTCGTCGCGTTTCGCCGGGGGTCGATGTGACGACCCCACGCATCGACCCTGAGCCGGACCGGTGCGGCTGCGACGAGATCCTCCAAGACCGGGTCCGGCCCGATCCCCCCGACGGCGACGACGGTGCGTGGCCGAAGGCGATCGGGCACTCCCGACGCCAGTGTGAAGTGATAAGCAGACACCACTTCCTCTCCCCTGAGCCCTGACAGAGCGGTCGCCACGAACGGCCATCCGAGAGCACGTGATCGCTCCAGGAGGGCGGCACGGTCATACGGGCCGTCTCCCCCGACGACCAGCCCCCTCCCCGGGTCGATCGTGGGAAGGCTCGTCTCCCGGGCCGTCGGATCCATCGCGACGTCATCGAGACGTGGCGTCGGGAACTGGTATGCCGGAGCCGAGCTCCGACCGTCGTCGCTCACCGGAACGGTGGGCTCACGGAATGCCACGTTGAGATGGCCCGGCCCCGGGAACGGGCCACTCGCGTGGCCAACCACTGATCGCACCGTCTCCCGCCAGAGGCGGTTGGCGTCGAGGTCGGGGCCCGGGGCCTCGATACCCCTGAAGATGCGTGCTTTGGCGCCGAACAGCTCAACCTGGTCGATGGTCTGGTTGGCCCCCACCCCCTGCAACTCGGCAGGACGGTCCGCCGTGATCACGATGAGTGGGACTCCGGAAAGGTCGGCCTCCACCACCGCAGGAAGGAGGTTGGCGGCAGCCGTCCCCGATGTCGTGATCACCGCCGCCGGCCGGCCCGAGGCACGAGCCACACCGAGGGCATGAAAACCTGCCGATCGCTCGTCGAGGACCATGCGTGTCTCGATGCCGTCCTGGCCTGCGGCCGCGATTGCCAATGCCCCCGATCGGGATCCCGGGGAGATCGCAACGAATCGCACACCACCGGCCACGAGCTCGTCGACGACCACCCGTGCGAGGGCGGTGCTCGGGTTGGGATGGGTCATGTCAGGACTTCTGCGGCTGCGCGCAGCCGTCGCATCATCTCGGCGCCTCGATCGCGCTCCGGGCGCCAGCGGGCGAGGAGCTCGGGGTCCGGCTCCGGCCGTCGCACCTCGAGCAGCCCATCGCGGGGCACGAGGGGGTCACGGGTCGGATCCCCCTCGATGAGGGCCACCGTCCCCAGGCCACAGGCGAAAGGGAGCTCGGCGAGCAGCGAGGCGGCGAGGAGGCCACCGTACATCCCGACCGACGTCTCGAGAGCAGAGGAGATCACCACCGGGATGCCGGCGCGATTGGCCAGGTCCAGGACCCGGGACACCCCGCCCATGGGCTGCACCTTGAGGATCAAGATGTCAGCCGCACCCTCTTCGATGACACGCAGCGGATGGGGGCTCTGCCGCACCAGCTCATCGGCGGCAATCGGAACTTCGACACGAGCCCGAAGCTCCTTCATCTCGGCGAGTGTGGCAACCGGCTGCTCCACGTACTGGAGGTCGAAGACGGCGAGCCGCTCGATGCGGGATGCAGCAGTCTCCAGATCCCAACCGGCGTTCACGTCGACCCGGATCATCCCGTCCGGGCCCAGGGTCTCCCGCACTGCCCGGACGCGCGCCAGATCGTCTTCCTCGCTGTCGCCGGGGTCTCCGATCTTCACCTTGGCGGTCGCTGCGCCCGACTCCTGGACGAGAGCCGCGGCCGTCTCGGGATCGACGGCGGGGACGGTGACATTGACCGGGATGTAGGCGCGGATCGGCTGCGGGAGGTCGCCACAAGCCAGCTCTAGGGCCGCGGCAAGCCAGCGGGTCGTCACTTCAGGCGGATAGTCGGGGAAGGGAGAGAACTCGCCCCAGCCGCGCGGTCCGCGAATGAGCACGGCCTCACGGTGGTCGACACGACGGAACCTGTGGCGCATCGGTATCCGCACGGCGTGCAGCTCGAGGGCTTCGAGTGCCTCCGTCACGGGCCCCCGCCATCCCGCATGAAGTCGATGAGACGGTCGAGCTGGTTCTCGTCGAGCGAAGATGAGAACGACGGCATCCGCCCCCGCCCGTTCATGATGGTGAACTCCAGAAACTCGTCGGTCTCCGCCGCGGCCTCGGAGCCCGGGCCGAGAGGCGGGCCGATCCCGCCACTCAAGTCGGCTCCATGACAGTGGGCACAGAGCTCGGCGTAGATCTCCTCGCCGGTCGCATCCTCGTCGGGAGCACCCAACGAGCATGCGGAGACGATGACCGTGGCCACGAGGATGGCAACCAGCAGTCTCAACTGGCGTCTGGGCCCGATTGGAGATCCTTCACTTCCTGAGCGCGATCCATCGGGAGCACGAGCACCGCATCGGGTGTCTCGACCACGATCAGGTCACTGACACCGGCGACCACGACTCGCCGTGACGTCGCCCTGATGAACGAGTTCGCCAGGTCGGAGGCCGTCACGTCACCGGAGATGTGGTTGCCCGCATCGTCCCGAGGGCTC
>JBAPYG010000202.1:0-2802 GCA_049284615.1 Acidimicrobiia bacterium | reverse complement strand
GGATCACGGTGAGCACCGGGCCGATGCACGGGGTCCAACCGAAGCCGAAGGCCGCACCCATCACAGGAGGGGCCCACTTGCCGAGACGTGACGGGCGGACATGCACCCGCTTCTCCTGGCTGACCGTGGCGAGAAAGCCACGGTTCGAGATTGCCATGGCCACCATGAGCAGCCCGAACACGATGATCACGATCCCAGCGATGCGGGTGAAGGTGACCAGGTTGGTGCGGAGGAACTGACCGAAACCGGTGGCCGCCGCCCCCAGGGCTGCGAACACCAGCGTGAAGCCGAGGATGAAGAGGAGGATGACCCGTGTCATCCGTCGCGCCGAGACCTCTCCCTGCTCGAGCTGGGCGGCGGAGTAACCCGACATCATCGACAGATAGCCGGGGAGCAGCGGGAGCACACACGGCGAGATGAAGGAGATCACGCCGGCGCCGAATGCGATGACGAGCTGGACTATGTAGGCGGCATCGCCGACGTTTTCGAACATTCCGGGCTTCCCCAACGGGTCGGGTGGTCACGATCTTCCCACGACCCGGGTTTACTGTCGCTAAATGCGATCCGCCGTGCGTCGGGCCCTCGACCCCTTCCTCCCGGTCGACCGCTTCACCTCGTTCGACCGCCGGATCGTCCTCGTCATCTGGGTGGGCGGGGTCATCCAGGGCTTCGCCCAGTCCCAGGCGAGCGCCAGCCTTCCCTTCACCCGGGCCGGCCTCGGGCTCAGCGAAGGCGAGATGAGCCTCCTCCTCGGTCTGGCTCGTCTGGCCGCATTCGCCGCACTTCCCCTGGGATGGATGGGCGACCACAAGGGGCGTCGCCGCCCCTATCTGATCGGGATGACCCTGATCATCGTTGGCGGAACCGCGGCCGGTCTCGTGTTCGAGGCATGGCAGTTCGGGGTCTTCAACGCCGTCTTGCGCACCGGGACCGCCGCGGTGTCGGGGCTGGCGGTGGTGATTCTCGCCGAGTCCGTCACCCCCGCCATCCGGGCCTATTCCATCGCCTTCTACGGCGCCGCGGTCTCACTGGGCAGTGGGATGGCGCTCATGGTCCTGCCGCTCGCCGACGGTGGGGGCAACTCGTGGAGAATCCCCCATCTGCTCACGGCCGCGGGGTTCCTGCTCCTCCCCTTCCTCATCAAGGCGGTCCCGGAGAGCACGGTCTTCCGAAGGTCCCGCCACGACGGGCACTGGAACGAGCTGCTGGCCGGGGTCTGGGCCCGACGGTTCTGGACCGTCGTCGTCATCAACTTCCTGGCTTCGGCATACGGCGCAGTCGGAGCCGCCTTCTACACCGAGCGTCTCATCGAAGACGTGGGCGTCGGCACCGGCCAGGCATCGCTGATCCTCCTCACCGGGGGCACTCTCGGCGGCATCGGGTTCTTCCTCGGCGGGCACCTGGCCGACTCGTGGGGGCGGCGACGCACGTCGATCCTGGCGCTGCTGCTCACGCTGGTCGGTGGGATCACCCTCTACTCGGTGACCTCGATCCCGGTGATCATCGTGGCCGCCATGATCTCCGCCTTCGGCACGTTTGCCTTCGTGCCCGCCGGCGGGTCCCAACGCGCCGAGCTCTTCCCCACCCGTCTGCGCTCCAGCGCCAACACCGCGGCCACGAACTCGGCAGTGGCCGGCTCCGCCGTCGGCCTGATATCGGGGGTGTGGACGATCGATGCCCTCGGACTGTCCCAGACGGTCTACCTGCTGGCGATCGGGGTGGTCGTGGCCACCATCCTTACGGCCACACTCCCCGAGACCCGGGGTCAGGACCTGACCGCGGTCAGCGCCGAGCGGCGATAACCGGCGACGAACACCAGCCCGCGCACGAGAAACATGGCGGCCAGGGACCACCAGATGCCGTCGATGGTCGATCCCAGCGGGGTGAACAGCATGAGGCTGACCGCCACCGCGGCGCCGGCACCGGTGGAGGCGACCATCATGCCCAGTGCAAGCAGACCCAGGAAGATGCCGTCCGCGACGAAGACGACGGCCGCCACCGGCTCGCTCAGCGCCACCACCCCCCCGGCCCGGACGGCCAGGTCGGCGACCACCTGCTCGCTGGCCAGCCAGTCGAGCCCATAGCGACCCAGCCCGACGGCCAGCATCAGGATCAGACCCGCCACCACGCCCCACGCCAGCAGCCGCCGGTTGAGGGCGTCCAGTTCGGCGATATCGCCCCGGGCCGAGGTCTCGCCCACCATTGCCTGTGCGGCGATCGCGAAGGAGTCGGCGAGCAATGCCGAGAGGAGGAAGATCTGCGCCACCAACTGATGCGCCGCGATCTGCGATGGGCCCAGGCGGGTGGCCACCGAGGCGGCGATGGTGAGGGCGATAAGGAGGAGACCGGTGCGGGCCGTGAGCAATGCCCCGTTTCGCCCCAGGTCGAGGAGTGAGGGGAGGCTCTCTCTGAGCCCCCGGGGACGGGCTCCCATGTTCCGACGGACGATCAGGCGGAGGAACCAGACCGCGCCCAGGTACTGGGCCACGGCCGTTGCCACCGCCGCCCCTTCGAGACCCCAGCCCAGACCGAAGATCAACAGCGGGTCGAGCACCAGGTTCAGGAGGTTCACCCCGAGGGCCACCTTCAGGGGCGTCCGGGTGTCCTTGTGGCCCCGGAAGGCGCCATGACCGGCCATGACCACCAGGACCGCCGGTGTGGCCAGCGCCCTGATGCGCAGATAGCTGACCGCCGGGTCGGCCACGTCGGCCCCGGCGCCCATCAGGTCGACGAACCACGGAGCCAGGAATTCCATGACCAGTGCGACGATCACCCCAAGGACGACGGCGAGCAGGAGAGCGT
>JBAPYG010000201.1:0-2250 GCA_049284615.1 Acidimicrobiia bacterium | reverse complement strand
CCCCACCCTCCTGGGCCCGGTTCCATTCCGAGTAGTTCAGCTCCTCCCGGCGTTCGTCGACGTCCCGGTGCACAAGCCAGGAGACGGGAGCCACATTTGAATACCACGGCCACACCGTCTCGTTGCTGTGACAGTCGTAACAGGCGCGAACTGTCAGCTCACGGGTCAGAGCCGAATCCCAGGACGGCTCCGCCGTCACCGGCGGATTGTCATGATCCCGGCCGTACGGCACTAGCTGGATCGCCAGGAAACCGCCGAGCAGGACGGCCATGCCCCACTTCAACCAACGCATAGCCTTGATCGTCGGTATAGGGGGCGCTCGTGGACAGAGGCGAACGGCCCGTCAGGCTAGGACCCGGTGTCCGCTCCAGCATCTCTGCGCTCCATTTCTTTGGCTCACCAAGCAGTCAGCGTGACGGAGAGTTGCGGAGAACATCGCGCAGTTTCCGGAACTCGGTACTCACGTGCTCGTCCAACTCGTCGCCGAATCGTTGGGACACGGACACGCGAAGAATGGGGTCGAGGACGCGGCCGACGCCGCGTTAGCCGATCTCAACGATGTCTTGCACAAAGCATCCGTCGTCCCGGTCGGTGAGTCGATCCGCAACCAGGCAGGAAGCCGGACCCATCTCTTGAGCTTCCACACGATCCTCTGTCCTGGGACAGCCTCGACAAGGATCCCTTTCCATTTGAGCAGGTGGGAGCCCACATACTCGTCCATCCGCACCACATCGCCGGCATGACCGGGCGTGGCGACAAGCAGGTGGAACTGCAGGTGGGTACCGGCCACCACGCCTGGTACCGGTCTTCTGCCGGATTCAGCAGGAAGTAGCTGATCTCGGCGCCTGTCATCCCGTCTATCTGCACCGCCGACTCGAGGGTGATCATGTTGCCTCTTTCTCACCCGGACGAGGCGGCGTGTCATCCGGGCGGAGCGGGCCACACGACGAGGGTGTGTCGGCTTAGGCAATCGTCCAGCCAAAGCTCCCGGCGTATTCATCGAACAGGGCTCGGAGACGATCGGGGTCTTCGATGTTGCTGTGCGCGACCGGAGGCTCGGCGTGTATGGATTCGACCGGGATACCCAGTTTCTCCTCGAGTTGGTCTCGGACACCGCCGTAGAGCCATCGGTACTTCCGCTGACGCCAGATGGCGATGATCTTGTCGAAGGGCCCATTGGGTCCCCGGGCGACCTTCAATACTGCTTCTTCAGGGGCCTCTGGCCGGACCTCTCCTGTGACGCTGAGTCCGGCTCGACCCATGAATTCGAGCATGATCCCGAGCCGTTCGTCGGCGTCTCGCCTGGCCTGGGCGTCGGTCCATGCCAGCCCATAGTCCGGCCTGACGATCGGCATGACCAGATGGAACTCGGTCGGTCGTTTCTGAGCAAGCTTGTAGAGCTGGTCGAACACGGTTGGGTCAGCGAGTGTGTTGACGAACTCAACCAGCACTCTCAACGGACGTAGCGATGTCACCACCACCCTCCTTTGGATGTATCGGCGTGCAGATGTCTTTCAGCTTCTTCGTACTGTGGCGCGTCACTCCTGACTAGGGCCAAAGGCCCCGCATAGGCGGGTGATGGTGACTCCTCCCTGCTCAGGATTCGGCGGCAGCTCCGCGATTCGCGTCTTTCGGAACGATCGAAGCCAGATCCACCTCGTCAAAGGGCACGGAGATGGAACGTCTACCGCCGCCCTCTGAGAGGGCCTGGATGAATAGGCCGTGGCCCGGTGTAGAAGATGCGGCCACAACGGACCGGTTTATCCAGTCGGTGGTCGGACCCGATGACGGGCAGGTGCCGATCGCCGTGAGGGCGAGGCCCAGATCCGAGGTCGTGTTGACGCCACAACTGGGGGAGCCTGCCACTCCGATAACTGCGACCACGTTGAAGCCGCTCGTCGCGTATTCCTCGAGGTCCCGAATCACAGTCCTGGCGGTGCGTCGGTAGCGCAGACGGATGTAGCTATTCACCAACCTGGAGAAGGTCCCGGCTCCGAGCGATCCGGGGGTGGTCGATGAGCCAGAGGAGTCGTCGTTTGAGGACGCCACCCCACACCCGCTGCTCGGGACAAGGCATCTGGACGATCCCTATTCCATCAGTCATGTAAGGGTCGACCGCCTCGGTAACCACACCCGGGCACACCGCACCACCCAGATAGCGGGTGTTCTGATTCAAGAGGCAATGCGACATGAACACGACACAACCGCTTCTTTCGTCGGGCATCGAACGTCGCATCCGATCTTCTCGCC
>JBAPYG010000200.1:0-8355 GCA_049284615.1 Acidimicrobiia bacterium | reverse complement strand
GTCCACCGAGGAGGCAATCGCTCGCCTGGCGGAGGTGTGCGCCCCGGCCGACGAGTTCGAGGTCGTCGATTCTGCCCCTGCCGCCTACCCCGAGACGTCGCACCCGCTGTTCCAGAAGCTGATCGAGACCACCGGGACCGCGGTGGCCCACAAGCAGGGTTGGACCGATGTCGCCCAGCTGGCGGAACGTGGCATTCCCGGGATCAATTTCGGCCCGGGAGAGACGGCTCTGGCCCACAAGCCCGGCGAGTCGATCGCCCTCGACGACTTGACCTGGACCTACGAGGTGTTGACCGAGATACTCGGGTGAAGGTTCCCCGGTCACTTTCCTACACTCGGTCGGCCATGCCTATCGACATCGACATCGCCCACGTGGCGCGTCTCGCCCGTCTCGACCTGAGCGACGAGGAGCTGGCCGCGTACAAGACCCAACTCGGCGCCATCCTCGACCACGCCGCCCGGGTCCAGGCCCTCGAAGGCGAGCCACAGCAGGACTCGGCGCATCCGCTCGGCTTCGTGAACGTCTATCGGGACGATGTCGTCCGCCCCTCCCTCGACCGCACCGAGGTCCTGGGTCAGGCCCCGGAAGCCGCGAACGGCTACTTCGTCGTACCCCCCGCACTGGATTCCGAATGAGCTGGTCTCGTCGTTCTGGTGGTGGCGTGGTGTGGTGTGGTTGGGCGGGGGGTTTGAGGGGGGTCGTCCCCCCTCGTGGTCGACTGGATTCCGAATGAACGGCGCGCTCACCGATCTGACGATCGTGGAGGCCGGCGCCGAGCTCCGCTCGGGTGGTGTGTCGGCCGTCGACTTGCTCGAGTCCGTGCTGGATCGTGCCCATCGCACCGAGGCCCAGCTCCACGCATATCTGACCATCGACCGGGAGGGGGCCCGGGCAGCTGCCGAGACCGCCGACGAGGAGTTGGCGGCTGGAGACGACCGGGGGCCGCTCCATGGGATCCCGATGGCTCTCAAGGACAACATGTGCACCCGGGGCCTGGAGACCACCGCCGCGTCGCAGATCCTCTCTGGTTACGAACCACCCTATGACGCCACCGTCGTGACCCGGCTCCGGGCGGCGGGCGCGATCATCGTGGGCAAGACCAATCTCGACGAATTCGCCATGGGGTCTTCGACCGAGAACTCCGCCTACGGCCCCTCTTTCAACCCCTGGGACATAGGCCGGGTGCCCGGCGGCTCGTCCGGAGGGTCGGCGGCCGCGGTGGCCGCCGGATCGGCCTTCGGCGCCCTTGGCTCCGACACCGGGGGCTCCATCCGCCAACCTGCCTCCTTGAGCGGGATCGTGGGGCTGAAGCCGACCTACGGGACGGTGAGCAGATACGGGCTGATCGCCTTCGCGTCGTCGCTGGATCAGATCGGCCCGCTTTCGAAGAGCGTCACCGACGCAGCCATGACCCTCGATGCCATCTGGGGCCACGATCCGTTGGACGCGACCTCGTATGGCGGTGAGTACCCCGACCTGATGGCCCACCTCGACCGTGGCGTCGAAGGGATGAGGGTGGGTGTGGTCGCGGAGATGGCGGGTGAGGGATACGAGCCAGCCGTGGAGAAATCGGTGGGCGAGATGGTCGAGAAGCTGGCAGAAGCCGGCGCCGAGATCGTCGAGGTCTCCCTCCCGACCGTAGACATCGCCCTGTCTGCCTACTACCTCGTCGCACCGGCCGAGGCCTCGGCCAACCTGGCCCGCTTCGATGGCATCCGCTACGGGCACCGAGCCGGGGGTGGTGCGACCACCGAGGAGTTGATGGCTCGAAGCCGCGCCGAGGGATTCGGGCCCGAGGTGACCCGACGCATCCTCCTCGGCACCTACGCGTTGTCGGCGGGCTACCACGACGCCTTCTATGGTCAAGCACAACGCGTGCGGGTGGCGCTCCGGGAGGAGTTCGCCACCGCATACGGCAAGGTCGATGTCTTGGTCTCCCCGACCAGCCCCACCGTCGCCTTCCCGGCCGGTGCCAAGGTGGACGATCCACTGTCGATGTACCTGACCGACATCTGCACCAACCCCATCAACCTGGTGGGACATCCCGGGATCTCGGTGCCTGTGGACGTCGACGCCCAGAACCTGCCGATCGGGTTCCAGGTGATGGCTCCCGCCCTGGGCGAGAAGGCGATGTTCCGGGCCGCGGCCGAGGTGGAGCGGCTCGCCGGCTTCTCGGCACGGCCCGAGATGGCCGAGGTCGTTTCATGAGCTGGGAGCCCGTGATCGGCATCGAGGTCCACGTCGAGTTAGCCACCGAGTCGAAGATGTTCTGTGGCTGCGCCGTCTCGTTCGGTGAGGAGCCGAACACCAACATCTGCCCGGTGTGTCTCGGTCTTCCCGGTGCGCTACCCGTCCCCAATCGCAAGGCGATCGAATGGATCATGGCGATCGGCCTCGCCCTCGACTGTGAGGTGGCGGAGACGTCGGTCTTTCATCGCAAGAACTACTTCTACGCCGTCCTCCCCAAGAACTATCAGATCTCCCAATTCGACATCCCGGTCAGCTCCGAGGGGCATCTCGACATCGAGGTCGACGGGACGACTCGGCGAATCGGCATCGAGCGGGCCCACATGGAGGAGGACACCGGGAAGTCGACTCATGTCGGCGACGGGGGTCGCATTCACGCCGCCGAGTCGACGCTGCTCGACTTCAACAGGTCCGGCGTGCCACTCGTCGAGATCGTGTCGCATCCCGACATCCGCAGTGCGGCCGAGTCGCGGGCATACGCCACGGAGTTGCGGTCTTTGGTCGCCGAGCTCGGGGTCTCGGATGCCCGGCTGGAAGAGGGGTCGATCCGCTTCGATGCGAATGTCTCGGTGAGACCTGCCGGCCGGCACGAGCTGGGGACAAAGGTGGAGGTCAAGAACATGAACTCGTTCCGCTCCCTGGAGCGGGCCGTGGAATTCGAGATCATACGGCAGACCGAGATCCTGGAGGCGGGCGCCGAGGTCGTCCAGGAGACCCGGCATTGGGATGAGGAGGAGGGTGTCACTCACTCGATGCGCACCAAGGAGGGCTCGTCGGACTATCGCTACTTCACCGAGCCCGACCTGGTTCCAATGGTCATGAGTGACGATTGGGTCGATGCGGTGCGGTCGGGGTTGCCAGAGCTGCCGGCGGCGCGGAAGGCGCGCTACGCGGCCGCCGGTCTCGACGACGATCTGGCGGGTGTCCTCTCCGACTCTCCCGGAGAGTTGCATGACGCCTTCGACGAGGCGGTGGCGGCCGGCGCCGACGCTCGTGGCGCGGCCAACTGGCTCACCGGCGAGGTGACGGCGTGGCTGAGACGGACCGGGACCTCCCCGGCCGACCTTCCCCTGAGCGGGGCCCATCTCGCCGAGTTGGTGGGCATGGTCGATGACGGGACCGTCTCTTCGTCGGCGGCGAAGGACGTGCTCGAGGGAGTCCTCGACGGTGAAGGGCCACCCCGGGCCGTCGCCGATGCTCGCGATCTGGTGCAGATCTCCGACACCTCCGCTCTCGAGTCGGCGGTGGACGACGTGCTGGCCGCCAACCCCGAGGCTGTGGAGAGCTACCGCTCCGGCGAGGAGAAGGTGGTCGGGTTCCTCGTCGGCCAGGTCATGCGGGCCACTCAGGGCAAGGCCGATCCGAAGCTCGTCAACCAACTCCTACGCGACAAGCTCTCCGCGTAATCGAAAGCGTGGTGCCTGCTCCCGGTAACTTGGGAGGCGACATGCAACGTCAGACCAAGGTGATTGCGACAATGGGCCCGTCGGTGGCTTCCGCCGAGGGAGTCCGCGCTCTCGTCGATGCCGGCATGGACGTCGCCCGCCTCAACTTCTCCCACGGCGGCCATGACCTCCACCGCAGGTTCCACGAGTGGGTTCGGGGCGCCGCCGCCGCGTCGGGCAGAACCATCGCGATCATGCAGGACATCCAGGGCCCCAAGCTGAGGGTGGGGGAGTTCCCCGGTGGCGGGATCGAGCTGGAGAAGGACACCGAGGTGGAGCTGCTCCCCGATTCCGGCTCGGGCGACCCGGGTCGCATACCCATCGGCTATGCGCAGCTCCTCTCCGACGTGAACCCGGGTGACAGGGTGATCCTCGCCGACGGGCTGGTGTCGTGTGAGGTGGTTGGCCGCTCCGACTCGTCGCTGCGGGCCCGCGTCGTCACCGGTGGCGCTCTCACCGACAACAAGGGTGTTGCCTTCCCCGACAGCAGCCTCTCAGTCGGGAACATCACGCCGAAGGACGAGGCCGACCTCGCCTTCGGACGTGAGCTCGGAGTCGACTTCGTGGCGACCTCGTTCGTGCGGAGCGCCTCGGACGTGGAGGCTGTGGCCGCCCTGGCAGGTGATGTTCCGATCATCGCCAAGATCGAGCTCGCCCAGGCGCTCGACAACCTCGACGAGATCCTCAAGGTCTCGTTCGGCGTGATGGTGGCGCGCGGCGACCTCGGGGTGCAGCTGCCGCTCGATCGTCTTCCCCTGATCCAGTCGGACATCCTGAAACGTGCAAATGCCGCAGGCAGGGTGGCCGTCACCGCCACCGAGATGCTGGAATCGATGACTCACAACCCCCGCCCCACCAGGGCCGAGGTCACCGACGTCGCCCATGCCGTGGAGGGCGGGACCGATGCGGTGATGCTCTCCGGCGAGACGGCTGTGGGCGACTATCCGGCGGAGACCGTTCGGGCGATGGCCCGGATATGTCAAACCATCGAGGAGGGGACTCTGGCGTCACAGGAGCCGGTTCCATTCGTCGTCGGCGAGAACGACGTGGCCTCGGCCGTGGCCCAAGCCGCCACCCAGATCGCCCAGAATGTCGGCGCCCGCACCATCGTCGCCTTCACCGAGAGCGGGAGCACTGCTCGGCTCATCTCCAAGTACCGACCGACCCAGCGGGTCGTGGCCTTCACCCCGAACACGACCACCCGTCGGCGCATGGCTCTCTACTGGGGTATCCAGCCCCATGTGTTCGAGCGCAGGGCTTACACCGACGACGAGATGAACGCCGCCGCCGAGATCCTGCAGGCAGAAGGTGTGGCGACTCCGGGTGAGACGGTGGTCATGGTGGGTGGTGTGCCACCCAACGTCCAGGCCGCGACGAACATGGTGAAGGTTCATCAGATCGGTGAGCTTTCCGGTGCTCTCGGCGGGTGAGTACGATCGCCGCACCATGGGTCAAGACGTAGAGATCAAAGACACCGTGAGGCTGGGGGACGTGCTCGTCATCGACACCGACCGCAGCTTCACGGGCCAGGACGGCCACACCATCACCCCTGATTCCGATCGTCATGGTGTGCCCGGCATGCTGGCCGATCGTCTCTTCGGCCTCGACCTCGGGATCGACTACGTCTTCGTGTTGCAGAACACCGTCACGGTCAGACGCAGCTCCGGTTGGGATGAGGACTCGGCCGGCGCCGTCACCGATGTCACCGGCTCTTTCCTCCGCTACTACGACGGAGAAGAAGAGGAGTAGGGCTACGGCTGACTGCCCGTGGTAGTGGTCGTCGTGGTGGTGGTTGCCGGAGGTTGAGTCGTCGTCGTGGTCTGCGGCGGCGCAGTCGTGGTCGTGGTCGTCGTCGGGCAGGCGACGCTGGTTCCCGGCACCTTGCAGGGATGGACCTCGATGATCTCCCGCTGGGGCCGATAGCGCCACACCCACTGCTGCTCCTCGACCTGCTCGGTCCCGCCTTTGAGGATCGTCCGGGTGACGGTGACCGTCCAGCCCTCGGCGGCGCTCTGCACCTTCCTCTGGCTGTTCAGCCCCACCTCGGGGTTGCCTCGAATCTCCGGCTCACCGGGCTCGGTGATGTTGTAGCGGTCAGACGTGCTTCCCTTGACATGGAGTGCATCTGGGCCGCCCTCGCTGGCCACCCGGATCCGGGACTCGCCACCGCTCTGCTCGCCGATGAGCGTGCGCCCGTCGTTGAACCCGAAGAAGCGCACCGTGATGGACGTGTCGGTGTGCCGGGTGTCGATGAGGATCGCCGACTCGCGGTTGTTGCGGAACTTGAGGTCGATCGAGCGCCAGAAGAGCGTTGCCTCCACCCCTTCGGGGTAACGGGAGAAGTAGTAGGAGTGGGGCTGGTGCTCGACGTCCTGATAGCCACCCCAGAAGACGGCGTTGTAGAGGGTGGTGGTGAACTGGCTGGTCCCACCGCCGATCGTGTCGACGATCTCGCCGGAGACGATCGAGCCGGCGTCGAGGTAGCCCTTCTCCAATGTGCGCTCGCCGACGTGGTCGTTGAGGCTGAAGGTCTCACCGGGCAGCACCAGGGTGCCGTCGACGGCATCGGCGATCAGCTGGATGTTGGTCACCCGGGGGGAACAGCAGTCGTGGTAGGTGGTGAACTGGGACACGAGGTGCTTTACGTTCAGACCCTCGAGATACTCGGTCGTCACGCTGGGCTCGGCGCCCTCGACGATGGGGAGCTCTCCGGTGCGTGACTCCTGGAGGCTGGCGTCATGGAGACGCGCCGCGGTCTCCGTTTCATCGATCCGCGTCCCATTGCTGCCGGGGACGACAGATACGGTGTTGTCGTCGTTGATGCGGAATCTGGCGTCGACCGGCTCTGCCTCGAACTGGCTGCGGATTGGTGACAGGTAGCTGTCGATTATGGCCGGGTCGAACGAGTTGACGATCTGGGGCGGGCTGTTGACCACCGTCTCCGACACGAAGGCCGCCTCGAGCTGGTCGACATCGAGCTCGACGTCTCGGCCCTCGTAGGTCATGTCGACAGGCCCGGAGAGCATCTGCTCCGCCTCGGCGAGGGCGATCTCGACGTCTTCGTCGCTCAGCTCGGGGACCACCGTCATGGTTGGGATCTCGGCCGTCTGGCTGACCGGCGACATCAGGGTCGCCAGGACGATTTCGGTGGCAGGCTCGCGATCCACGCCCACCCCGGTGGAGGGATAATGAGCCACCAACTCACCATCTTCGAGGGCAACCGAGCCCAGGCTGATCGGCTTGCCGATGACGGTCAGGTCCCACCCGTCGAAGATCTCCTCCATGGCGATGTCGTTGACCGTCCCGTCGAGCTCGATCTCGGTCGTGGTGAACATGTTGCCGAGCCAATAGAGGAACTGGTTGGCGAAGTTGCCCTCGCGGCCCACCGCCATGGCTTCGTTCACGGCAGCGTCCTCGTCGATCGACAGACCGGTGTAGCCGGGCTCGAGGTCGACGGTGTTGCCGTCGACCTCGAACGTGGCGAGGCGGGTGAGACGTCCGATCTCGATCGAGCTGACTGCGTCGGACGCCTGGTCCTCGGTGAGCCCGCCCAGATCCACCTCGTCGACATAGACGTGCCCCATGACCTCGTCGGCAGAGGCCCATCTCGTCAGCCCGTAGGCGAGGAAGAGCACCACGAACACGGCACCGACGGCAATCACCGCGGCGAGAAGAGGGTTGATACGAAAAGAGAGTTGGTTCTTCATGTGGGGGGCCGCCCCAAATGGCCCAAACCGTGGAGGCCCGATGGTACTGCCCGGAGGGTGGTTACATGAATCTGTCGATGAGGCCTCCGGGTATACCCTCGCAGTCGATGCAGCTGTCCATTCCTCATGTCATCCCGGGGGACGAGATACGTGTCAGTGCGTCAACGTTCGTAGCTTGGAAGAAGTGCCCCGAGAGTGCGAATGTCCGGCTCCAGGGCATATTCGGGCCCGATTCGAGACCGGGCTTCACCGGCACACTCGCCCATCGCATCTTCGCCCGGCATCTGAGTGGTGGCCCCATCGCCACCGACGAGTTCGTCCAGGCGTGTCGTGAGGAGATCGGAGGGTCGAACCTCAACAACAAGCTGGGCGGGCTCGAGCTCAAGCCGTCGACTCTCGCCGGGGTGATCGAGGAGGTGCGCGGGCTCTACGAGCGATTCGTCAAGTTCCCCGGTGAGGGGTTCGAGAGCTCGGAGGTGACGCTCGACCACGAGACCGAAGGGAACATCAGGCTGGTGGGCACCATCGACGCCGTCTTCCGGGAGGACCTGGGTGGTCATCGACTGGTGGACTGGAAGACCGGCGAGCTTGGGGAGGCAGAGGTCCAGCTCCTCTTCTACGCGTTTCTCTGGGCCTTGGAGAGAGGCGAATTGCCTGCACAGGTGGAAGCCGTCTCGGTGAAGACGGGGGAGCGTTTCTGTACCGTGCCGAGCAGCCAGGACGTTCAAGCGGTGTCGAGCGATGTCGGCCGCCTGGTCAACGACATCCGAAACGCCTGGACCAACCACCAGTCACTGCCACGTCATGGTGGCCCGTGGTGTCGTCACTGCCCCGTCCTAGAGGAGTGTGCCGAAGGGCGAGCCACGACGGCGCTGCTCGGTTGAGCAGCGCCGTCGTCTCATCCGATCAGACGCAGCAGCAGCCGGAGCCGCCGCAACATCCATCGGTGCCGGTG
>JBAPYG010000199.1:0-4172 GCA_049284615.1 Acidimicrobiia bacterium | reverse complement strand
CGGCTCGTTGCGGAGGGACCCGGTCTGGATGCAGAGCAGGGCGTCGTGGGCATCGTGCTCGGTGCGCTTGGTGTAGTGGGCGTCGTTGGTGGCGAGAAGGGGGGCATCGACGATGCGGGCCACCTCGAGCAGGTCGTCCATGATGCGGTTCTGTGCCTCGAGACCGTGGTCCTGCACCTCGATGAAGAAGTTGTCCCGGCCGAAGAGGTCCTGGAACCTGCCGGCGGCGGCGACCGCGGAGTCGAAGTCCCGCATCGTGCCCTTGTTGCCCTCTTCCGACATCGCATCGGGCCCGAGCAACTGGGGGACGAGACCGCCGAGGCAGCCCGATGTGGCGATGATCCCCTCGGAGTGCTTGGCGAGGAGGTCGAAGTCCATCCTCGGCTTGTAGTAATAGCCCTCCAGATACGACTTCGAGGACAGTTGCAGGAGGTTGCGATAACCCACCTCGTTCTCGGCGAGGAGGATCATGTGATACCGCTTGTTCTGATCGGATGGGGGACGATCGAAGCGGGACCCGTCTGTGAAGTACGCCTCGATCCCGATGATGGGCTTGATGTCGTGCGTGCGGGCCGCCTTGACGAAATCGACCACGCCGTAGAGGTTGCCGTGGTCGGTGATACCTATTGCAGGCTGCCCCAGCGCCGCCGCCTCCGCGACCACGTCTTTGATCCGTGCCGCACCGTCGAGAAGGGAGTATTCGGTGTGGAGATGGAGATGGGCGAAGGACACTGTGAAGCGGGTCTCGTGGGGCTTGGTCGACTTACAAGCTTGTAGTTTCGGAATCTAGCACTACGCGGCGAGCGGGTCTACGTCGTGGGACGCCGGCCTTCGAGATCGCGAAAACTCGGCTTGCCGAACGGTCTCACAACACCATGACCGTCACCACGGCGGCCGCTGCCACCGCCACGGCGACACCGACCCTGGCGGCGATGTTGTTCCGACCGGACACCCTTGACCAGAGCTCGCCGATCACGAAGCCGGCGACGAGCCCCCCGAGATGTGCCTCCCAGGCGATCCCGCGGATGATGAACGGGAGCGCCGCGTTCAGCAGCAGGAGGAAGCCGATCTGACGAAGCAGGAACCGGCCCTGCGCCGTGTTCCGGCGGTGGACTGCGAAGTTCAGCCAGATCCCGAACAGACCGAAGATTGCGCCCGACGCGCCCACCGCCACCGGGGCGTCAGGGCCACCGAGGACATACATGAACGCCCCGCCCACGGCGGCCGACGCCAGGTACGCGGCGACGAAGGGCCAGGTGCCAACACCACGTTCGATCTGAGGTCCTAGAACCCAGAGTGCCCACATGTTGAAGAGGATGTGGGTGATCGACGCGTGCAACAGGACCGGGGTGAATAGTCGCCACCACTCTCCCTGCGCCACCAGCGCGTTGTCCTGCCAGAGCAGGGGATACAAGGTGTCTCGAAGCCCGCCGAGACTGGTGAGCAGATAGAAGCCGACGGCGAGGCCGATGAAGGTCATGGTGGCCGGAGCGGTGCTGCGAAGGCTGGCGCGGGACCCCGTCGGGATCACCTGCTGTGGCCCCTCGGCCCGGACACACTCCGGGCAGCGCTGCCCCACCGTGGCGTCGATCGAGCACGAGGCGCATATCGGCCGATCGCAACGGCTGCAACGCAGCAAGGTGTGGCGGTTCGGGTGTCGGTAACAAACCGGGGCCGCGGTGGTGTGGTCCTGGGTCACCACCGAAACGCTACCGACTGCGGCGGGTTAGACGCCACGGAGCCGGTCCAGGACACGATCGAGATCGGGTGGCAATGGCGAGCCGACAACCAGGTGCTCGCCTGTCACCGGATGATCGAGCTCGAGCTGGGACGCGTGGAGGAACGTGCGGGGCGACCCGAGGTCCTTGCGCACCGCGCCATAGGTGAGATCACCGGCGACGACGTGACCGATCGCGGCCATGTGAACCCGGATCTGGTGAGTCCTTCCCGTCTCCAGACGCACTTCGAGCAGGCTGGCGTCGGCATCGGGGAACTCCTCGAGCACTTCGAAGTGGGTTCGGGCGTGCTTGCCACCGTGCGTCACCGTGCGGCGGGTGGGCCGGGAGGGGTCACGTCCGATGGGGGCCTCCACGGTGCCGGTGGGAGCACCCATCCTGCCCTCGACTAGCGCCAGGTAGACCCGACCCAGCCTTCTCTCCCGCAGTTGCTCGGTGAGGGCGGCGAACGAAGCCTGGGTTCGGGCCACCAGCAGGGCACCCGATGTGTCCTTGTCGAGACGATGCACCAGCCCCCAGCGGTCGGCGGATCCGACACCTTTCAGCTCTGGATAGCGATCGATGAGCCCGGCGGCCAACGTGCCCCGCTGTCGGCCACTGCCGGGATGCACTACCAACCCGGCCGGCTTGTCGACCACGATCAGCTCCTGGTCTTCGTAGAGGACCCCGAACTCGATCTCCTCCGGCTCGAGGCCGAGGGTCTCCTCAGGTCGGGCACAGCGGAGGACCTGGCCGGTGCGCACCCGGTCCGATGGCCTGGCCGGTGCGTCGTCGACTTCGACGCCCGACTCGGCGAGGAGCGTGGCCCGGGCCCGGCTCAGGGAGAGAAGCACGGAGAGCGCCTTGTCGACTCTCGCCCCGTCGAGGTCGTCGGTGACCTCCAGCTCTACTTCGTCCGCCATGCGTGAATCAGGAGGAGGGCAACGGCTACGGTCACCGAAGCATCGGCGATGTTGAACGTGGGGATGATCCACAGCTCGATCCAATCGATAACCGGCCCGTCGATGAGACCTGGCCCGCGAGCGAACCGATCGATCAGGTTGCCCAGGGCGCCCCCGAGCACGAGCCCGAGGGCGACCGTCTCGAGACGTCCCCGGTCGCCCGCCAGCGCGGCGAGCACCACGACCGTGACCACGATCGCGGCCACTGCGATGATCGTCCCGCCACTCTGAAACAGCCCGAAGGCACCACCCGGGTTCTCGACATAGGTGAATCCGAAGAAGCCGGGGATGATCTCCACGGGGTTGCCCTTGAAGTGGAGGGCGGCGTACCGCTTCGTCCACAGATCGACGACCACCACCCCGGCCGCGATGGCCAGACCGAGCAGATAGCGGCGGGTCAAGAGTTGCGAGAGGCGCAATCGACGCAGATCGTCGAGTATGGGAGAACGTCGAGACGCTCCACCGGTATGGCGTTCCCACAAGACTCGCAGGTGCCGTATGTGCCCATCGCCACCCGGTCCAACGCCCGGTTGACCTTGCTGAGAAGGTCCAGTGTGTTCTGCTCGATCGACAGCTCCTTGGCGTACTCGAGCTTCATCGAGCTCGCCTCGGCGTTCCCCGGGTCGGGGCTGCGATCGGACGAGCTCTCGGTGAGGCGCGCCTCCTCGAGGTCGCGCTCGTAGTCCTCGATCTGCTCCTCGAGACGTGACTTCTCCTCCTCGAGACGCTTCTTGAAACGCTCCAGGGTCGTCTTGGCCAATTGTCGTGCCATCACTACCTCACAAAAAAGGCGGGGAACCCTACCAACGTCGGCGACACGGGGCCAGTTTCCGGCGGAGAGTATCGACGACCTTCCGGGAGACCTGAAACGCATCTCGAGCCTTTTCAATTCCCGACACTTCAAGGTTGGGCAGATGAATTGGTGGCACACACCGTTACCCTCCCCCGTTCATGACCGCTCGAGCCGACGACGCCGTCTTCACGCCCCTGGCCGGACAGCCCGACCACGACGCCTTGGAGCGTCAGATCCTCACGTGGTGGGACGAGGACGGGACCTTCGAGAAGCTGCGCGCCAAGAACGCGGGTGCCGAGCCCTTCAGCTTCATCGACGGCC
Organism: Acidimicrobiia bacterium; assembly: GCA_049284615.1. Taxonomy (GTDB): domain Bacteria; phylum Actinomycetota; class Acidimicrobiia; order Spongiisociales; family ZC4RG35; genus JANQRA01. The sequence continues at coordinate 381 of JBAPYG010000199.1, read as the reverse complement.
CGGTCACGGCCAACAAGGCCCTCGGGGTGCACACGGCGTGGGGACGGACCCTCAAAGACGTCTTCCAGCGCTATCAGGCCGCCCTGGGACGCGACCTCCGCTATCAGAACGGCTTCGACTGTCAGGGCTTGTGGATCGAAGTCGGAGTGGAGAAGGAGCTCGGTCTCAATTCCAAGAGGGAGATCGAAGAGTTCGGCATGGAGGAGTTCGCCCGCCGCTGCCGTGAGAAGGTGGCCTGGTCGGTCGAAGAGCTGCGCCGGGGGTCCCGTCGTCTCGGCATGTGGATGGATTGGGACCGCGACTACCTGACGTTCGCCGACAACAACATCGAGTACATCTGGAAGTTCCTGAAGACACTGTCCAACAGGGGCTGGCTCTATC
>JBAPYG010000198.1:0-2315 GCA_049284615.1 Acidimicrobiia bacterium | reverse complement strand
ATAGACACCGTCGCCGTAGTCGATCGCGACATCCGGCCCGAGCCTGGCCAAGGTCTCACTCCCCCCATCTCGGTGGAGCCCGACGATTCGGGGCCCGAAGAGCTCGGCCACCTCGATTCGATAGGGACCGAGAGCGAAGTGGGCCAAATCAGTCCTCTACTGACCAGATCACCTGGTTGACCCGATTCTCCAACAGCTCTTGCGACCCGGACACGGGGGTGGGGTCGATCTCCCCGTCGGTGACTTTCTCGTCGAGTGTGACGAGTGTCTCCGTCCCCCCCATGATCGCGGAGCCGAGGGCTCCCTTCCACCCCGCATAGCGAGCGTCGCGGGGAGAGGAAAGGGTCCCGGCCTCCACCATGTCGGTCGCGACCAGAAGGGCCCTAGCCAGGGCATCGATTCCCCCGATGTGACCATGGAAGAGGTCGGTGCGGCCCATCGATTGGCGGCGGAGCTTGGTGTCGAAGTTGAAGCCGCCGGTCGTGAAGCCCCCGCCCTGCAAGATCTCGTGCAGGACCAGCGAGAGCTCATCGACCGAATTGGGGAACTGGTCGGTGTCCCACCCGTTCTGTGGGTCGCCGCGGTTGGCGTCGATGGAGCCGAAGATCCCGTTGCCGACCGCGTAGGCGACCTCGTGGTGAAACGAGTGCCCCGCCAGGGTGGCGTGGTTTCCCTCCAGGTTGAGTCGGTAGTCGTCGACCAGGTCGTAGTTGGTGAGGAAGCCGTGCACCGACTGGGCGTCGTAGTCGTATTGGTGCTTCGTGGGCTCGGCCGGCTTCGGCTCGATGAGCAGCGTGCCGGCGAAGCCGATCGCCCTCTTGTGGTCGGCCACCATGTGGAGGAAACGAGCGAGTTGCTCCTGCTCTCGTCTCAGATCCGTGTTGAGGAGTGTCTCGTACCCCTCGCGACCGCCCCAGAGCACGTAGTTGGACCCACCGAGCCGATGCGTCGCCTCGAGAGCATGCTTGACCTGGGCCGCGGCGTATGCGAACACATCGGGGTCCGGGTTGGTCGCCGCTCCCGCGGCGTAGCGGGGATGGCCAAAGAGGTTGGCGGTTCCCCATAGGAGGCGGACACCGGTCTCCTCCATCTTCTCCGCTGCGTAGTCGACCATCGTCTCGAGATTGGCGGCCGTCTCGGCGAAGGTCTCGCCGCCGGGAGCTATGTCGACGTCGTGGAAGCAGAAGAAGGGCGTGCCCAGCTTGGTGAAGAACTCGAAGGCGGCGTTCATCTTGGCCCGGGCGGCCGACAGGGGGTCTTCGGCCCCGGTCAGCCAGGGTCGATCGAATGTCCCCTCACCGAAGACGTCGGATCCGGGCCACGAGAAGGAGTGCCAGTAGCAGACTGCTATGCGGAGATGGTCTTCGATGCGCTTCCCCCCGACCATCCGATCGGGGTCGTATACCTTGAAGGCGAGGTCGTTGTCGGTTCCCAGGCCCTCGTATGAGATCGGCCCGCCGACATCGGTGAAGAATTGTGACATGTGGTTCCTTTTGGCTGTTGTCGCGTCGGGTTCACGGGACGCGTTGGCGTCAACCCATCGACGGCTCGGACATCGGGCGGAAGGCGACTTCGAGGATGCGATGGTTCCTGGGTCGGGTCAGCACATACATCACTGCGTCTGCGACGTCGTCTGGGCTCATCATCGTCTCGAGCTCGGGCATGTCCGGTGTCCGGCCTCGCCCCATGGCGAACTCGGTCGCCACGCCGCCCGGCGCCACGGTCGTGCAGCGAACACCTTGCTCGCGTAGCTCGTGGTCGAGGGCCCGGGTCAGGCCGATCTGAGCGAACTTCGATGAGCAATACACGGCCTCCAATGGCAGACCCCGTTTCCCGGCCACACTGGCGAGCATCACGAGATCGGCCGCCTCGGAGCGCAGGAGGTGGGGGAGCGCGGCGCGCGCCGAGTAGATGGCGCCTTTCACGTTGATGTCGATCATCTCCTCGAGCTCTCTGTCGGGAAGCTCCAGAAATGGGCCGTAGGAGCCAACGCCCGCGTTGATCACGAGGATGTCGATGCCCCCGAACTCATCGGCGGTCGCATCGACGATGTTCTGCAATGCCTCAGGGTCGCGGACGTCGGTTGGCATTGCCACCACGCCCTCGATTCCCAGGTCGTCCCCGCTTCGCGAGGCGAGACCGAGATTGACGCCCTCGGCGTGCAGGGCCTTGGCCACGGCGGCGCCGATGCCCCGGCTGGCGCCGGTGATGAGTGCAGTTCTTCCTTCGAGCATGCCCAAACCGGCACCTCCTTTTCTGGATCGAGGGTCGTGAGGGTCAGCCGTGTAGCTCGTCGAGCTCGGTCTCGGTGACAT
>JBAPYG010000197.1:0-3073 GCA_049284615.1 Acidimicrobiia bacterium | reverse complement strand
GCGCTCTCGTTGGCGTGATTCAAGCCGGCGCTCTCGTTGGCGTGATTCAAGCCGGCGCTCTCGTTGGCGTGATTCAAGCCGGCGCTCTCGTTGGCGTTCTCGTTGCCTTGATTGGAGCCGGCGTTGTCATTGCCCTGATTGAAGCGTGCGTTCTCATTCGCTCGATCACCCGCGGGACCCGACTTCGCGACCTGAAGGCCATGAGCGCCGGGCACAGGTACGACGTCAACACGGGTCCAATCGAACCGCTCATCTGTCTCGGCACCGAAGACCATACGGATCTCGACATACTCCAACGCGCTCAGCGTGCGCATGTCGGTGCCGTTGAACACACATACGAACGGCCAGGCGCCGCCCTCGATGTCCGGGTTGGGGTTGACGGGGTAGGTCGGGTCCTCGCCATCGCTGCGGTACTCGAAGCACGAAGCAAAGTTCCGGGTGCTGACGAACGTGATATCAACCTCACCGACACGCGTCTCGCCAACCTCGAAGTGCGCCCAGCCCTTCGTGCTGTTCGCGTCATTGGTGCTCGGCGTGACGGCAGTGATAGCGCCGAACGCCATGGTCATTGTGCTCAACATCAGCGCGACAGCCATCGCCATCACTGTGGATGTCCTTCGCATTGTCTACTCGTTTCGCTTGCTCCCCCGAGGCGTTCTTGCCCCAGAGCCATCGGACGGGGCCCGCCAGACGTGCACAACAGTGTTTCGGCAACTCCCACTCGACCTTGACATTTCGAACCACGTTCGGAGCGAACGAGGTCGCCGGCCCCTCGCACTCGCGGGTGGCGAAACCCGAACCCGTCGCAAGTCCTGTTGAGAGGCCCGGCAACCTTCCATAGGTGCAGTGAGTGCAAAGAAAGCCAATGTCAGAGGGTCGGATCGAAGACAGCCCAAGGCCGACGTCAACCTGCATCAAAGCTGAGAACGGGCATCGGGCGTCTCCACTCTCCCGGTCGACAGGTGCCTACAAGCCTGACTGTCGACATGGGATCTCGAATAGTCTCCGCTGATGACCTCCGGCGGAATGGGTGGTGTGCTCCTTGACCGTTGATGGCGCCCATTGATCTGAGGAGTGATGACACCAAACTCAAGCGCCCCTTCGCAGAAAGATCACCCAGAATCCCGACCGACGAGGTCAGACCGAAGCCAGATCCCCTAGCGACGCTTCGACCAGCGACGCTGCGATTTGCTTCCCCGGCTCGGCTTGGAGTTCTCTGGCCAATTCTGCGGCTCGAACTGGCGCATCGCCGCTCAACAATTCAGCAGCCAAGTCAGAGATCGTGCTGGCGTCATCGAAATTCGGATCGAACGTGGCGCCAAGTCCGGCCGACTCGATATCTGCCGCTGCAGCAAATTGGTCCGTGGACAGGGGCCCCACGAGCAAAGGGACACCGGCAGTCAGAGCTTCGGTGACCGTGTTGTTCCCGCCATGGGTGATCGCCAGATCAGCGGTCCGAAGCAACGCCGGCTGCGGGAGATACTCAGACACAGTCCAATGTTCAGGGATGTTCCCCAGCTCAGACCTCGGTGTCGTTCCCGAGGCGAGCATGAGCTCGACGTTCTGGTTGCGGAAGGCGCTCACGAGCTTCTGGAGAATGTCGATGCGCCCGGAGAAGAAGCTGCCCAGCGAAGCGTAGATGCGAGGTCGCCGCGTGTGAGAGCGGGCCAGATCTCGAGGCAGGTCCTGGTGCCTGATCGACGATCCGATGTAACTGACTCGATGTGGAAGGGGGTAGGCGCCGGCGAGTTGCGTGGGGAAATTGATGACGGTGCGGCAAGGCGACACTGCAGCAAAGGCATCGGGAACCAACTCCGCAGACGAATCGAGGGCCAGCACTGCGTCGTTGTACTCGCTAGTGAAACGATTGACGACTTGCTGGCACAGGGCCTTCAGCTCAGCCAGATCATCGACGTCGACGCGGATCCGCTTGGGGATGCGAGGCGGATATCCGTATGGCCAGCCCGTCGAGATGGCGGAGGGGTGACCGGGATGGAACGAGATGAACCGGCGGCCCAGGCCACGCAGCGCAGCCGTCGCTCCGAATGCGAGCTGGTCCACGACTACACCGTCGGGTCGCACATCCCCAAGTAGCCGACTCATGTCCTGCGCGACCCGCTCCGGCTGATGAAGAAGGTCCCTCTGTCTGTTGCGAGCCTGATGCAAGTGGGTGGGGACCATCCCCTGCCTACTGGCGTCGAAGAACAGCTCCATCTGCCGTTGCTCTTCAAGGCTCTGCGAATCGGTTCGCAGCAGGCCGGAGTTGCTTCCCGGGCCCAATCCAACTCGCCTGTGTTCGAATCCGTCCGCGACGACTCGCGACCTGAGACCGGGCCCCGTTGCCACCACAACTCGGTTTCCGCGACTCTGCAGCGTCTCCCCAACGGCACTCAGAGGAAAGTAGTGAGAGGCGTAGTCGGGGACCACGACGAGGATCGTGCTCATGAAGCCGTTGGCTCGGCGATGGCTGTGCGATAGAGCTCGACCAGGCCATCCGCCATGGCAGACAGGCTGTATTCGGTCTCGATCTTCTTACGGGCTGCGTCGGCTCGTAAGTCGGAGGCCCGAACTCGATCAGCCCAGAAGATGCCCTCTCGTATGTCTCGAAGATCCTTGGTGTCTGCCAAGTAGCCTGTGAAGCCGTGCTCGACGTAGGTCGCAGGCCCGCCGTTTCTTGGAGCCACGACCGGTAGACCCGCTGCCATCGCTTCGACGATCGCCAGACCGAACTCCTCCTTACCGGAGCCGCATACATAGACCCCGTGCGGACCGATGCCGCCCGCAGTGCCGGACACCGTGGCGGCCATGACCATGGCGACGTCGCCGTGAGTGCGGCCCCCGAGCATGATCAGACCTTCCTGACCGTCCGGTTGGAGGCTCCGGGCGATCTCGGCGAGAATTCCCGACTCGGTGGCACTGGGCTCATCGAGATTGCCCCCGACAACGACGAGATTGAAGGCGTCCCTGATGGCCGGGGCGCCGGCCCAGGCAGCCACCACTCTCTCCACGCCCTTGATCGGGTGTAGGCGCCCTACAGTCAACAACAGAGGCAGGTTTCTGCGCTCAACCGGCA
>JBAPYG010000196.1:0-5267 GCA_049284615.1 Acidimicrobiia bacterium | reverse complement strand
CTGTTGGTGAGGTGCGAGTGATCGTAGAAGCCGGATTCGACGGCCACAGCGGACAAGTCGCCGGCGCCTTGGCTGATCTGGCGCATTGCCTCGTTCAGCCGGAGACGCATTCGCCGGCGGGCGAGGCTCTCACCCGTGACCTCTTTGAAGACGCGGCTGAGGTGGTGTGGAGACGCTCCCACCGCTCTGGAGATGGTCGGCAGATCACAGTTCGAGCGGAAGTGTGCCCACAGGTACTCCTCGGTGGCGTCGACGAGCCGTCGCCGTTCCGGAGTAACCCGCTCCGCACTATTCGTGTTAACCAACAGATGAAGCGTCTCCATCGCGAAGTCTTCGATGGCGAGCGGCGCCAGCTGCCCGAGATGGGCCTGACGCAGCATCGACCTCAGCTCGAAGTCGGACTCGGGTCGGGTGGCTGCCGTGGCGCACGGTATCGTGCCCCGGTCATCGAGAAACTGGGCGACCAGCTCGGGTGCGACCGAGATGTACAGGCTCGTGTCATGACCACCAGTGGGATGGCTGATCAGCTGTGATCGACCCTGGCCGAAGAACAACACTTTGGCGGGCGTGGCCGTGACGATGCCTCTGCCGTCGTCGACCCTGAACACACCGTCGAGCGGGAATACGAGGCTGAAGGAGTCCTGTCTCTCCTCGTCGACCTGGCCCGGCTCGAGAGGGCCGCAGGCTGACAGACCCAGGTGCGCGGCTCCACCACCGGCGAGAACGGAGTTCTGAGGCATCTTGAGCTGCAAGCTAGCTGTATCAGCGACCCACGTTGCGCATCGATTTCCAAGCGACATCTCTGTTTCGCGGTGACACTCGAGTGTCATGACTACAGAGCAGATTCGGGGGCATGTGATCGGTCTCTTCGAGGCGTTTCTCGCCGGAGATCTAGACACACTGAAAGCGGGGCGGAGCCTCGACTGGAAGGGCTTTCAGATCAAGAGCACCCGGCTCGTACGCGGCGTGGACGACTACATGACCGAACTGCGCAGGGTCATGGGTGGTCTGAAGGTCGACAGATACGAGTTTCTCGAATTCGACGTCGACCTCTACGCCGACATCGCCCTCGTGTTCCACGTGGCACGAGACCATTTGAGCCGCGCTCCAGGTGACGATGGTCCCGAGACCGTGCTCATCCGCAGCCTCGATGTTTACAGGGAGTCGGGGGGCGAATGGACCCAGATCGCCTCCAACATATGTGCGATCCACGACGATGTCGCCCGTGATTAGCGAGACCGATGGGCGGCCTCAGCGGTTTCGTTTCGGACGTCTCTGGAGCGCGGCCGTCGCATCGAATCTGGGTGACGGTCTCGTCCTGGCCGCATTTCCCCTGATCGCCGCAGGATTGAGCACCGATCCGGTGGCCATATCCATCATCACGGCGGCGGCGGGGCTGCCGTGGCTCATCTTCGGTTCGGTTGCCGGCGCGATCGTCGATCGGTTCGACCGACGCAAGCTCATGGTGGCATTCGACGCCGCTCGGGCGATCGTCGTGGCGCTGTTTGCGATAGCCGTCGCCAGCGACGCCGTGACACTCTGGGCGACCTATCTCGCGGTATTCCTCGTTGCGACCGGAGAGACCGTCGTCGACACGTCGTCCCAGTCGATTCTCCCGGCTCTGGTGCCCAGAGAGGGGCTCGATGTCGCCAACGGCCGACTGTTCTCCACGATGACGTTGGCGCATCGGTTCGTCGGGCCCCCACTAGGCGGTTGGCTGTTCGGCCTTGCGGTGGTCCTGCCGATTGCTGCCGACTCTGTCACTTTTGCCGTCGCCGCTCTCTTGATGTTCTCGCTGTCGGGGCGCTTTGGGCCCGAGCCCGAAGACACACGTCGGGTGGGCAGCATCGGATCGAGTGTCGTCGAGGGGTTCAAGTGGCTGTGGGACAACCGCCCCATCAGGACCTTCGCCATCGGAGCCGGACTCCTCAACATCGGCATCATGGCCGGTGAATCCATCCTGGTCCTCTTCGCAAGGGACCAGTTGGGTCTCGGCGCAATTGGCTTTGGCTCCCTGTTCGCAGCCCTCGCCGCAGGTTATGCCCTGGGATCCGGGGTGGCGCCGCTGGTGACTGCCCGATTCGATCGTCTCATGGTCATCGGCGTCGGTGTCGGTCTCATCGCCCTGTCGTTGTGGGCCATCGCCACCTCCCGCCACTGGGTGCCCGCATCGGCGGGTCTCTTGGGGATCGGGATCGGAAGCGGACTATGGGATGTCGTCGCGGTGTCGTACCGGCAGGCGGCCGTGCCCGACCGGCTTCTCGGCAGGATCATGTCCGCATACAGGGTGATTGCTCACGGATCGGTGCCGGTTGGGGCGATCCTCGGGGGAGTTGTGGCCGGGCTGGGAGGCAACGCGGCAGCCTTCGCCTTCGGCGGTGTCCTGGTGGTGGTCGCTCTCGTCTTCGTCGTGATCAATCTGCGCTCCGTCGAGCTCGATCCGGCCCTTGCCTAGTTGTGTTGAGCAGCCAAGTCGGATTCGGCTACGGGGCGATGGGGGAGTGACAATCGACCGCGTCTCAATTGGGGCGGCGAGAAGTGTTGCGGGATCGGACGAGCCGAGATCGAACCAACTCAGTTGACGCCTACGGTGAGGGCATGACTGCTGCGTCGGCTCACCGCACAGAGCCCACACCGGTCGAGGTCTGTTTTCCCTTCACTGGTTTGTGGCTCGTCGAGAACAGCCCGGCTCGACGTGTGCCCAGCCATGGGAGCGAGCTCTTCGGTGAGAGATATGCCATCGACTTCGTCGGTGTCGACGACGATCATCGCTCGACTTCGGTCCGTGACTGGCGAACGTACCTCTCGAACGAGCCGCCCGAGCGCTTCACCGGCTTCGGGCGACCCATCCTCGCTCCCGTGGAAGGGAGGGTCGCGGTCGCACACGACGGCGAGAGCGACCACGAGGGTCGGCGGTCACAGCTCGCGTTGATCCGGTATGCCTTTGGGCAAGCATCCCGGGTCCGGAGTGGCATCGGCGCCATCGCAGGGAACCACCTGGTCATCTCCACGGCCGGCGGAGTCCATGTCGCGCTCGTTCATCTAAAGGCCCGTTCGCTGCGGGTGTCCCTGGGTGACGAGGTGTTCGTGGGTCAGCATCTGGCCGACTGCGGCAACTCGGGAAACTCGACTGAGCCGCATGTGCACATGCAGGCGATGGATTCCGCCGACCCCGAATCGGCCCATGGCCTGCCGATGACGTTTAGCCGCTTCCGCGAGTGGCCACGAGCCGGGGCACAGTCCGTCGATCGCGACGGGGGCATGCCCGGCGAAGGCTCGGTCGTGGAACCGTTGACGACAGGTTGACACCGTCGAAGTCAGCCAAACGAAGCGCCCGGATGTTTAGACACTTGCTCGCTGGTAACAGAGGGAGCATGACCACCGAAACCCGAGTCCAGGCGGCTCCCGGCCGAGTTGATTTGGCAAGCAAGCCTTTGAAACTACTGGCCTGGCTCCTCGCCATCGCGAGTCTTGCGTTCGCGGTCGTGAACATCGTCTTCGAGATGAGCGGCCGCTTCGACCAAGGCCCTTTTGCGGACTACTCGTCCGGCATATCCATCGTCAACTGGTTCGTCGTCTTGGTGAAGGCAATGGGATCGGCGGTCGCCCTGGCATCGGTCGCAACGCGGCCATGGTTCTCGCCGCGCACGGTCAACATCATGATTTGGGGGGCGGCGGGAGTCCTGGGCGTGTATTCGCTGGGAAGCATGGGTCAGGCCATCGGTATGACATTCGGTCTTGGAGGATCCCCTGAGCTCATCGACGTCGCAGGCATCGTCTACGTTCTGCTGTTCCTCCTTGCTGCGGCCGGGTTCGCCGTCTTGGCCCTATCGCACACCAGGAGGGCCCGGCTCGGGCCCGGCCCGGCCATCCTGGGATCGGTCGGAGGCGTGCTTCTCCTCGGGATCATCTTGTTGTTTTTGCCGATGGTGCTGACCGCCTTCGGGATCATGCCCTCATCTCGAGGCTGATCGCTCATCCCGGGCAGAAGTCAGCCGTTCCATTGGGCACTCTGAGTGATGCTCGTGTATGGCTCAATCACGACGAGCACCAGCTGACAGCCGCCGCGTGAAATCAATGGACAACTCCTGTGGCGCGCCGGCTACGCCGAGGCGGACACGGTCATTTCTTCCTCGGGTAAGTCAGGCAGTCGCCCGGTCAAGAGGAACGTGGTCCTCTGGCCGATGCCGCGCAGGTCGACGACGCCTCTCGACTCGTAGGCGAAGACGTCTCGGGTCAGGTCCCGGGTCTCATGACTCACCTGGATACGCCCGGGGACACCTGACGACTCGAGCCGGGCTGCGGTGTTGACCGTGTTGCCCCACACGTCGTACGCGAACTTGCGCGTGCCGATCACGCCACCGGCCACCGGGCCTGAGTGGACACCGATCCGAAGAGAGAGCCCAGGGAAGTCCTGGGTTGAACCTGTGCATGCCTGCATCGCCATGGCGAGATCGACGACCCGGATGGCATGATCCGGCAGAGGGTCGGGAAGCCCCCCTACCGCCATGTAGGCGTCACCGATGGTCTTGATCTTCTCTAGGTGGCGTTCGGCGACCAGATCGTCGAACATCGTGAAGAGCCCGTTCAGCATGGTGATGACCTGGTCGGCTTCCATCTTCGAAGTCATCGCGGTGAACCCGACGATGTCGGCAAACAGCACAGTGACACTCGGGAAGTCGTCGGCAATCGGGTTCTCGCCGTCTCGCAGTCGCTTCGAAACCGTCGCGGGCAAGACATTGAGAAGAAGACGCTCCGATTCCGAACGTTCGATCTCGATGGCGGCGGACTGTTCTTCGATCACAAGACGCTGATGCCACACCTTGCGTCGGTTGCGCTCGATCATGCGGAGACCGAGAAGACTTCCGACCGAGGCCGCGCCGAGGAAGAACGCGTCGAGGACCAGAGACTCCGGCCCGTCGTAGTTTGCCCACACCAGCCCGAAACCCAAGACGATCACGACGGTTCGTAACAATGCGTAGACGAATCGCGTGCGCGACACGAAGCCGAACATGAACAACAACATGATCCCGGACACCGCGAATCCGTGGAGTGCCTGGCCGGCGGCGCCGAGGAAGACGATCACAAGGCCATTGGCCGATGTCAGGAGTGCCGCCAATGCGTGCTGGCGGTTCATCGTGTTGGCCCACGACGATGCCGCGAAGCAGACCAACCCGACGGCAGCCATCACAGCACCGACGAGCCAGGACAACTTCGCAGAGATGTCGGTGCCCAAGGGAATGAGGATCGCGGCCAACAGCCACAGC
>JBAPYG010000195.1:0-4995 GCA_049284615.1 Acidimicrobiia bacterium | reverse complement strand
ATCCCGTCACCGTCGAACTCGTGGATGAGGTCGATGATCCGGGACTCGTCGTTGCTCTGATGGCATTCGACGTCGAATCCGACGTCCCGTCCCCATCCGAGCGTCATGTCTTCGAGCTCGCTCAGGGTCCCGGAGCCGTAGACGTGGGGCTCGCGCCGGCCCAACAGATCCAGGTTGGGGCCATTGACTATCAGGAGACGCATCATGCCACCCGGGGCAGATGCTCATCGACGAGACTCGCCGCTCGCTCGAGGATGTCGTCGGGGATCGCGGCCGGCGTGAGGTCGTATCGGGCAGCGAACCGCTTCTCGATCGCCTTGGAGACGAGTTGGTTGGTGATGCCGGGAGATCGGTCGGCGAGTGACCCTGCCGTGCGGGGATCCCAATCGAGGCCGAGGGCCCGGTACACCGGTATCAGAACGTCGCGAATGCGATGCCCGTCGTCGACCACGACCACCCCTCCGACGTGGGCAGCCCCCCTCACCAGACGCTGGCCCACCCCCATGACCTTGACCTTCCCGCCCACGTTGACAGACCACTGACCCGGGCAGTACTCGCCGGGCACCTCGCCCACTCGCGCGTCCACACCGATGGACGAGAACGCCTCGACCATGATGTCCGACACCGTCTCGAAGCGTTCGTGAATGCCGGTCTTGGGCTCCGCCAGCGGCAAGGCGAGAGAGAAGGCGAGGGTCTTCTCGTGGAACACCGCGGCCCTCCCACCGGCCAGTCGCTCGATGGCGGCGAAGCCGTGGGCCCGGGCGACGCGGACTGCGGCGGCATATCCAGGAGTGACCCGATCGGCTCGCCCGAAGGCCAGGATCGCCCCCGGGACGTGCAGCCGAAGGGTCGCCCCCAGTTCGCCGTCAGAGACCGCGGACAGTATCGAGTGGCTGATCGCCACATCGAGAGGGCCGGGATGACTCTCCGTGACAAGGGTGAGCGAATTCACCGGATTCAGCATAAGGACGAGGACAATGAAGCATCGGCCATCCGGAACGATTGAAAGAGGGCCACCGTTCTATGCGGCGGAATGCAGATCAGAGCCATCGGATCACGATGAGACCCGTTCGTCTCGCGCGCTCGGTTTCCCTGGCCTGCGCGATCGTGCTCTGCACGGCCGCATGTGGGGACAACCCCCTCGAGTCGATCGGGTTGCGTAGCTCCAGCTGGATCAACGAGCCGACGGTGCCGACCACCATCCCGGTGAACACGACCATCCCCACAGTGGTCATGGCCGACCAACTCTTCTGGTCGAACGATGCCATCCAGACTTCGAACCTCGCCGATCGCGACGCAATGCTCGCCGAGGTGTTCGAGCGTCGTCAGGGCGACCGCTTCGTCCAGGCGAGTCGTCTCGAGATCGTCACCGCCCTCCCCGACGTCTCCTTCCCGAGTGAGGTGCCCACCGGGGCGGAGTGGGTCTCTTCCCAACTCGTCTTCGAAAGCGACGGAGCCGTTGCGCCCGATCCCAGTGCGGCGTTCGGCATCTGGTCGGCCGAGCCTTACACGCGCTCCCGGTCGGTCGCCCAGATGGTGGTGCTGCGAGTCTCGACCGATCCCGAGGGAGCCGAAGAGCTGGCATCCGGCGAGGTAGTGGCGACCTGCTCCCGCTTCGCCGACCGGTCGAGCGACAGTTGCGAGGTCGTCGCCGGGGGGGCGCGCGACCTGTGGATCCTCGACGATGCCGGGGGCACCACGATCATCTGGTACGAAGCTCCCTACCGCTACGAGCTGTTCGGCAGGAGTTTCGTCCCCACGGGGGTCCTGCAGGACATGAGTGAGACGATGGTCCCTTTGGGCTCCATCGGGGGCGTTCCCTCTTAGAACCGCCGCGATCGCCGGACCATCGAGCGAAGTCGTCGCTCGTGCCTGACGGGGGCTGGACGCAGGCCCGATGGGGGATGATTCGTCGGGCGGGCACAAATCGGGTCTCTGGATTGTTGTCCTACTCGCCTTTTAGCCTCGGCCATGCAAGGAGGATCTCATTTTCCACGGCGGCAATTGGTGGGCGTATCTCAAATACGATGAGGAGCAGGACAGGCCCGACATAGATCGGGCCCTGCTGAAGCGCGTGTGGAGCTATGGGCGTCCCTACCTTCGCGGGTTGGTGGGGATTCTCGCCACGATCGTGGTCATTTCGTCGCTCTCAGTGGTGCCGGCGATCCTCATCGGGCTGCTCATCGACGTCGCCCTGGCGAACGACGACCTGCAACTGCTCACGCTCCTGGGTCTGGGGATGCTCGTCGTCCCACTCATCAATGCCCTGGTCGGCGTGCTTCAACGCTGGCTGTCCTCACGTGTCGGAGAGGGCATCATCTTCGACCTCCGCTGTGAGCTATACGCCCACCTGCAACGGATGTCACTCCGTTTCTTCACCGCTACCAAGACCGGGGAGTTGATGAATCGTCTCAATAGTGACGTCGTCGGGGCGCAACAGGCCATCACCGGGACGTTTGTCACGATCGTGTCCAACGTCGTCTCGGTAACGGTGATCCTCGCCGTGATGCTCCGTGCAGAGTGGCGGTTGACGCTCATCGCGGTGGCGGCACTCCCACTGTTCGTGATCCCGGCGCGTCGTGTCGCCAAGGTGTTGCGGCGCATCACCCAACAGCAGATGGAGCATGAGGCCCGCATGTCGGGAATCCTCCAGGAGTCGTTCAACGTATCCGGCGCCCAACTGATCAGGCTCTTCGGGCGCTGGGATGAGGAGCGAGCCAAATTCGCCGCCACGGCCGCCAATGTCCGCGACTACGGGGTGCGGCGAGCCATGGTCGGGCGGGGGTTCTTTGCGGCGCTCGGTCTGGTGTCGGCGGTGGGCACCGCCGCCGTCTTCTGGGTTGGCGGCGTCATGGTGATCAACGACGTCATAGAGGTCGGAGTTCTGGTCTCGTTCTCGATCCTCCTCACACAGCTGTACGGGCCGCTGTCGGCGATCTCCAACTCGAGAGTGGAGGTGGCCACCTCGCTGGTGTCCTTCGAGCGGGTCTTCGAGGTACTCGATCTCGAGACCGACATACCCGAGCCCACCCACCCGGTGCCCCTGTCGGGAACCGGCCGCGTCGAGTTCGAAGATGTCTCCTTCCGCTACCAGAGCGACGAGCCGGAGGGGCTCGAGGCCGTGCAACGGTTCAGCTGGCGGCGGTCTGCCGACACTGGGACCGTCACACCGCACACGTCGACCCGTGAGTGGGCCTTGCAGGACGTCAGTTTCGTTGCTGCGCCGGGCACGCTCACCGCCCTGGTCGGTCCCTCCGGGGCAGGCAAGACGACGATCTCATACCTCGTGCCCCGTCTCTACGACGTGACCAGCGGCCGGGTCTCGGTGGACAGGGTGGACGTGCGCGACGTGGAACTCAGGGAGCTGGCATCCTCGGTGGGGGTGGTCACACAGGAGACCTATCTGTTCCACGACACCATCGCGGCCAATCTTCGCTATGCCCGGCCCGACGCCACGCTCGACGAGCTGATCGAGGCGGCTCGCACCGCCAACATCCACGACATGATCGAACGTCTCCCGGATGGCTACGAGACCGTGGTCGGCGAGCGCGGGTATCGGCTCTCCGGTGGTGAGAAGCAGCGGATCGCCATCGCCCGCGTGGTGCTGGAGGACCCCGACGTCTTGATCCTCGATGAGGCGACCTCGCATCTCGACTCGAGATCCGAAGCGCTGATCCAACAGGCCCTGGAACTACTGATGCGGAATCGCACGTCGATAGTGATCGCCCACCGGCTCTCGACCGTGCGCGCCGCCGATCAGATCCTCGTCATCGACGAGGGCCGCATCGTCGAGCGCGGCGACCACAACGAGCTCGTTGCCGCCGACGGTCTGTATGCCGAGCTAAACCGCACCCAATTCACCGCGATGAGCGCCTAGGCGCCGCGGGTCAGGTTCTCGAAGAGGAGACGTTGGGTGGTGGCGAGCAAAAGGACCTCGCCATCTGTGGACATCCAGAGTTGTGGTCCCGCCTTGAGCCATACCCTCCGGGGCAGGGCACGCAGATTGCGAGCCTTCTGTGACGAGGGTGGGGCATAGACCAGCACCTCCCGAGACGGGGCACCCAAGGCCCCGATGGGGCCGACCAGGTCGTAGCTCCCGAATAGCGCCGCCATGGCCTCGGCAGAGTCGACCGGCCCTTCGTCGGAGAACCAATCCACCCGGCCACAGTCCTCGCAGGCTGCGACGGCTATTCGGCCCACCCATGTCGGCTTGTGCTCACACCACTTCTCGTAGTCCATGACGATGAAGTTAAGGGCCGGGTGTGACAGAAACTCATCGTGGGCTCAAACGGGTTCCAGGATGATCACCGGTATCTGATCCCGGGAGGTCTTTCGCTCGTAGTCAGCGAACTGTGGGAACTCCCTCTTCCAGTCGGCCCAGATCGTGTCCTGCTCGTCGCCGTGGGCAACGCGGGCCCGGACGTCCACCTTGTCGGTACCGACCTCGACGGAGACGTTGGGGTGTGCCTCGAGGTTGTGGAACCAATCGGGGTTGCTGTCCGCACCGCCTTTCGAGGCGAAGATCGCATAGCCATGCTGCAACTGCTTGTACATGAGAGGGCTCACTCTCTGGGTCCCGGTCCTGGCGCCCTCGTGGTGGAGGAGGAGGAGGGGCTTTCCCAAGAAGCCACCTCCGACCTTCCCGCCGTTGGACCTGAACTCTTCGATGATCCCGTTGTTCCAATCGCTCATGAGGTGCACAACCGCCACCGCACGTCGATTATTCGCCGCGGGCCGCTGCTCTGATCAGGTCCGTTCGAACGTGGCCAGCCAGCCTGGGGCGCCGTCGTCGAGAAATCGTGCGTGAATCCGCTCCGGCTCGATGTCGATCAGCTTCCAGCCACCGGTCGATGCGAACGCCGCTCGCAGCTCTTCGGGGCTGACCGGATGCGGGCCGACGACCGGGCCTTCGCCGCCAAAGCACAAGACGTACACCGTCCCATGGCGCTCGGTCACGGTGGCCAGACTGTTCGCGTAGGCCCGACGCTCTTCGTG
>JBAPYG010000194.1:0-4071 GCA_049284615.1 Acidimicrobiia bacterium | reverse complement strand
GATCATGAGCCCGACCAAGGCGGCCAGCACGACATCGTGATGCTTCTGCAGGGCCCAATACAGGACCTGGGAGAAGAGGGCGAGACCGACGACGGCGCCGAGGACGAACACGCCGATGGAGACGAAGTCCCGATCGTTGACGGCACCCAAGACTGCGGAGTACATCCCGATCAGCAGCAGGATCAGCGAGCCCGAGATGCCAGGGAGGATCATTGCGCATATCGCCAGGGCGCCGGCCGCGAAGTACGTGAGAAGTGACGGATCGGCGATCGAGGTGTCCTGTCCCGCCCCCAGCATCAAGAACAGGGCCAGCCCCACCACCAATGCGATGACCAAGTGGGGCGGTCTCGGCCTCTTGACGAGTCTCCAGGCGATGACGACAGACCCGACGACGAGGCCGAAGAATGCGCCGGCCATGATCGTCGGGTTGGTCTCGAGCTGATGTTCCAGAAGCTGAGACAACGTCACCACCGCGATCAGGATCCCTGTCAGCAAGGGGATCAGGAACTTCCACTCGACCCGCCCCAGGTGCAGGCGGAATGTTTTCCCGTCGGCCTTGAGAAGAGAGCCGAGAGCGGAGCTGCCCTCCCGAATCGACGCCACGAGTCTTTCGTAGATGCCGATCACGAGGGCAATGGTCCCGCCGGACACACCGGGCACCAGGTCGGCCGCGCCCATCAGGAACCCGCCAAGGGCAGACCGGAGCAATTCGATCACGCCGGGAGTATGGCCCCGGGTGGTTGGTAGACCAAGGATCGTCAGTGCGGCTCGATCTGGGCGAGTACGGATCGTGACCAGGTTTCGGCCGTCCCCGGCGCCACGATCACCAACTCGTAGCCGGCCTCCTGATAGACCACCCTGGGGGGCCCATCGACGGCAGAAACCCGGGACGCGGACATGTCAAACGATGCGTCGTTTGCTCGCCCACCGAGCCAACTCGTGTCGGTTGGAGAGTTGCAGCTTGCGCAGGACCGAGGAAACGTGGGTCTCGACCGTCTTTATCGAGATGTTGAGCTTTCGGGCGACTTGCTTGTAGGCGAACCCACGGGCGATGAGACGCAACACGTCCTTCTCGCGCGTGGTGAGCTGGTCGAGCTCCGGATCGTCCTCGGACGGTATCGCACCGGCGAAGGCGTCCAACACGAACCCGGCGAGACGCGGAGAGAAGACGGCATCACCGGCATAGATCCTGCGGATGGCGTCTGCCAACTCCGCCGGTTCGATCGTCTTGGTCACGTATCCGCGCGCACCGGCCCGGATCATGGCGATCACGTCCTCTGCCTGATCCGACACGGAGAGCGCCAGGAACCTGACGTCGGGGTTGGTTTCCGCGACACCCTCTACCACTGCGATCCCACCACCGTCGGGCATGTGCACATCGACGAGCACGACCTCCGGGTGATAACCCCGTATCTCTTCGATGGCCGTGTCGACGTCGTGTGCAATGCCAACGATTCGGAACTCCTCCGACAACTCGGCTTTGACACCTGAGAGGAACAGACGGTGATCGTCGACCAGGTAGACGTTGATGCTCACAGGGCCAGCCTCAGCACGACTTCGGTTCCTTCGCCCAACTCCGAATCGATCTCGACCTGCCCTCCGACTTTCTCCATGCGAGATCGAATCGATTGTGAGATCCCCTTGCGATCACCGGCAACACCATCCACCTGAAATCCTCTGCCCTGATCGGTCACATAGACCTCCAACTCGCCAGCATCCTCGTCTACCTCCATGAAGAGTGACAGCCGGTCGGCGCCGGAGTGCTTTGCCGCGTTCACCATCGCTTCGGATGCAGCAGAGATGACGGCACGAGACCGATCGTCCAACGCGTGGTCACCGACGGTCACGACGTCGACCGGGATCTGGAAGTCGTCTTCCACCCGCCCAGCCATCTGTTTGAGGGCCGTCGACACCATGTCGGCACCGTCGATGGGAGCGTTGCCGTAGAGCCAGTCACGCAACTCGCTCTCCTGGTGTCGGGCGAGCATCGCCATACGCTGAGGGTCGTCACTGCGCTGGATCAGCGCAAGCGTCTGCAGCACCGAGTCATGGAGGTGGGCGGCAACCTCGGCTCGCTCCTCCTGACGCACTCGCTCGCTTCTCTCCTCCCCCAGGTCGGTCACCAGCCTGCGGACCCAGGGGCCAAACGCCACGACGATGCCGAGCCCGGTGAGGAACACGGCCAGGAACACGATCCCGAATTCGAACACCTGACCCAGAGCGGTCGAAAACATCACGATGCCTCCTACCAGGAGGAGGACGCCGATCAACAGTCGAAAACGACTCACCTTCTCGACGCCGGGATTCATCAGCGCCACCAACGGGCCCGGACTGGAAGGATCCGTGATGGCCGCGGTCCCAAATGACAAAGCACCGGTGGCCAGCACGAACACGGGATGGGGCCACATGTTGAAACCGCCGAGGAGAAGAAGGAGACCTACGAAGGCGATTCCCAGCCCGATGGCCTGGCTGGTCGGAACCATCTCGGCCTCGAGGTCATCGACTTTGTCGTAGGTGGCCAACCAGGCGAGCAGGTACACAACGAGCCCGAGGCCCCAAACGGCGACCAGTGTGATGAAGGCGGCACGTACATAACCGTCTCGAATCCCCAGTGTGTCGGCGATTCCACCAGCGACGCCGGCAACTATTCGATTGGATCGACGACGATGAAAGGGCATCGACCGAAAGTCACGGACTGTTTCCACAGGAGGATCATGCCCGTGGCGGACGCGAACCTCAATGAGGGAACTCCCTGAGCCGGCTAAGGGTCGCATCAGGGGCGTCACCGATGGCACAGCCGCGTGCCGGGTGGCCTAATAGCCGGCATGGAGCAGACAGAAACGACCGCCACCGACTCGTCGGCGCGGACCGAGCGCAACCAGGAGCTGGTGCGGCCCTTGAATGGCCGGATGCTGGCCGGGGTGGCGCAAGGAATTGCGGACAACTTCGGCATCTCGGAGTGGATCCCGAGAGTGGTCTTCATCGTCACCGCCTTCATGGGCGGGCTCGGTGTCGCCCTCTACGCCGCCGGGTGGGCCTTCATCCGCTCCGAGGATGAATCGACGACCCCCGCGGAGCGGTTCTTCTCGGGTGCATCGGGCCCGTCCGCTTGGGTGGGGCTCGGGCTCATCATCCTCGCTGGGGTCATCTTGCTCTCCAACTTCACCATCCTCGCCGGCGAGGTCGTGTGGGCCGGGGTGTTCCTCGCCATTGGGCTCCTGCTCTATCTCGGCTACATCCCGGGATGGTCACGAAACGGTGGGAAGACAGCCGATGACTCCGAATCGAAGGAGGGAGTTCAACGAATGACTTCGACTGAGGCACTGACCACTGGTACCGACGCGGCTACCGCCGGCGACTCCCCCGCCGGCGGGGCAGCACCACCGCCGCCCCCTGCGCCGCCTCCACCTTCTCCCCCACAACCGAAGAGGCCACCGGCCCCACCGAGAGAGAAGTCGATCTTGGGTCGGCTCACCATCGGAGCCCTGATCATCGGTCTCGGAGTCCTCGCGATCCTGGACAACCTGCAGGTGCTGGCGATCGAACCAGAGCCTTATCACTACCTGGCCCTGGCGGTCACCATCCTCGGGGTGGGCTTGCTGGTCGGCGCTTTCGCCGGCCGGGCCCGTTGGCTGATCCTCGTCGGGGCGATCATGGTGCCCACCCTGGTCTTCTCGCCTTATCTCGGCTACGACTTCGATTCGAGGACATTCGACATCCATGCCGAGCCGACGTCATTCGCCGACCTGGAGTCGGAGTACCACGTCAATCTCGGGAACATGGTCATCGACTTGACCGAGCTGCCCTGGGACGGGCGCGAGATCAGCCTCGAGGCCAGCGTCGACGCGGGCAATCTCGAGATCCGAGTCCCCGATGACGTGGGAATCGTCGGGGAGGCGAGCGTCAACGTGGGCCGGGTCTCCGAGCCGGGACGCTCCAGTGGGGGAATAGGAGATCCACTCTTGGAGTGGGACGAGCGAGGAGCTCCCCTGGGAACCATCCGACTCGATGCCCACGTCAACCTGGGCAACATCGACATACGCCGCTGAGGAGCATCTGATGAAGACACAC
>JBAPYG010000193.1:0-2793 GCA_049284615.1 Acidimicrobiia bacterium | reverse complement strand
ATTGTCGACACCGCGCCCGATGTGATGGCTCTCGAGACGGTCTTCACCAACCGCAACCTGCAGACCGCGATCTCGGTTGGGCGCGCCTCCGGTGTGGCTCTCCTCGTCGCTGCTCAGGCCGGCCTCGAGGTCTACGAGTACGTACCGACCGCGATCAAATCGGCCGTGACCGGTGACGGGTCCGCTAACAAGGGGCAGGTACAGCAGATGGTCGCACGGCTCCTCAGACTCGACGAGGCCCCCAAGCCCGCCGACGCCTCCGACGCACTGGCGATCGCCCTTTGCCACCTCCGTGCCGCCCCGCTGCGGATGAGCTCATGATCGGCCGGTTGCGCGGAGTGCTCGTCTCCACCAGGGAACAGGGGATCGTCATCGAAGTGGGGGGCGTCGGGTATGAGGTTGCGATGACGACACGTGACCTGAGCACACTGCCCGGAATCGGCGAGGAGATCGTGGTTCACACTCACACCCACGTCCGCGAGGATGCGATCAATCTCTATGGGTTCGGCAGCGAATCAGATCGCGAGCTCTTCCGCGTGCTCCTCTCCGCCAGCGGAGTGGGGCCCAAAGTGGCGATCGCCCTGTTGGCGTCCATGAGCGGTGAGGAGATCGTGCGGGCGATCACGTCCGAGGATCCCGATGCACTGACGATCGCACCGGGCGTGGGCAAGCGGGGGGCGCAGAAGATGGTCATCGAGCTCGGGCCCAAGCTCGCCGGTCGAGAGACTGACGTCGTGGGGGGAGGCGGGGTCGGGGCCGTGCGGCAAGCATTGGAGGGTCTCGGGTACTCGACGGCCGAAATCAACTCCGTCGTGGGCGACCTCGACCCGAGCGAGCCGATCGAGACGCAGGTGCGCACTGCCCTGCAACGGTTGGGCCGGCGATGAGTCGCGAGGAGAGCCTGCTCAGCCCGACGTTGGAGGACCCAGAGGAGATCTCGCTCCGGCCACGTCACCTCAGCGAGTTCATCGGCCAGAGTCAGGTCAAGGAGCGGATCCAGATCTCACTCGACGCCTCGATAGCCGAGGAGCGTGCACTCGACCACGTCCTGTTCTCCGGGCCTCCGGGGCTGGGCAAGACCACACTCGCCGGCATCATCGCTGCCGAGAAGGGCGTCCACCTCCGGGTCACATCCGGGCCGGCATTGGAGCGTCCCGGCGATCTCGCCGCCATCCTGTCCAATCTCGAGCCCCACGACGTGTTCTTCATCGACGAGATCCATCGTCTCCCACGCGCTGTCGAAGAGGTGCTCTACCCGGCGATGGAGGACTTCCAGCTCGACGTCGTCCTCGGCAAAGGGCCGACCGCACAGTCGATTCGGATCGATCTTCCCCGGTTCACCCTCGTCGGCGCCACGACCCGCAAGGGGAAGGTCACGGCCCCACTTCGTGACCGCTTCGGTATCGAAGAGCGTCTCGACTATTACGAGCCGTCCGATCTCTCCCGGATCGTCAAGAGGTCTGCAGGCATCATCGAGGTGACGGTCGAGCCGGAGGCGGCAGATCTGATCGCCGAGCGGAGTCGGCGGACTCCACGCATCGCCAACCGACTCCTCGCCAGGATCCGCGATTACGCCGTGGCCCGCGCTTCCGGCGTCATCACGGCCGACGTGGCCATGGAGGCCTTGAAGGTCTACGAGGTAGACGATCTCGGGCTCGACAAGGTCGATCGCGCCATCCTCGGAGCGATAGTGACCAAGTTCGGAGGGGGCCCGGTGGGCCTCTCGACGCTCGCCATCGCGGTCGGTGAGGAGCCAGAGACAGTCGAAGACGCCTACGAGCCGTTCCTGCTCCAGACCGGCCTGATGCAGAGGACACCGCGAGGCCGTGTGGTCACGGCCAACGCATACTCCCATCTCGGGATCGAGCAGCCGCCCAACCCACAGGGGACCCTCATCTGAAGGCAAGCGACTTCCAGTACGAGTTGCCGACGGGTGCCATCGCCCAGAGTGCGATCGAGCCGCGCCACGACGCCCGACTGTTGGACACGAGAGACATGTCCGACCATCGATTCCTCGACCTGGCCGACCTGCTCGAGCCAAACGACCTGCTCGTGGTCAACGAGACGAGGGTGCGGGCGGCACGACTGCATGGCATTCGCCGAGAGACCGGAGGCAGTGTCGAGGTGCTCCTGTTAGAGCGCGGGGAGGACGGGACATGGGAGGCCCTGATCCGCCCGGCGCGCCGCCTCCGCGCCGGCGTGGTGATCGATGCCGGCGAGTTGGAAGTCACACTCCTCTCCAATCCTTCCGACGGACGGGTTCGACTCCGCCTCGACGCCGAGGACGCGGAGGCGGCGGTGGCCAGAGTGGGCACGATGCCCCTGCCTCCCTATTTCACCGGTCGTCTCTCCGAGCCGGACCGCTACCAGACGATGTTCGCGGCCACGCCCGGCTCGGCAGCAGCGCCCACCGCCGGGTTGCACTTCACCGAAGAGGTGACGGCACGCCTCGCCACGAGGTCGGTGGAGGTCACTCGGGTCGATCTCCATGTGTCACTCGACACCTTCCGACCGATGACCGTCGATGACATCGAAGACCACGAGATGCACTCCGAGTGGTGCGCCATCCCCGAAGAGACTGCCAACGCCGTCGCGACGACCCGGGCATCAGGTGGTCGGGTCGTGGCGGTGGGAACGACGGTGGTGCGCACGCTGGAATCGATGTCCGATGGTCGGGGCGGGGTGTCAGCGGGGGAGCGGCGCACCGACTTGTTCCTGCGCCCCGGCAGCCGATTCACCGTCGTCGACGCCCTGGTCACGAATTTCCACATGCCCGGGTCGACACTCCTGGTC
>JBAPYG010000192.1:0-4715 GCA_049284615.1 Acidimicrobiia bacterium | reverse complement strand
TTTCTCAGCAGCCAGCGCTACGTACACCAACATTGCGGTCGGCACCTCGTTTCAAAGAGACGAGGGAATCCTGAAGCGGATCAAGGGTTCCCCGCTGCCACCCGGCGTGTTCTTCTCTGGCAAGGTCGTGTCGGGCACGCTCGTCGCGGCCGTGGCGGTGTTGATAATGATGGTCTTCGGAGTCCTCGTCTACGGCGTGACGATCTTTCCAAGGACGCTCCCCGCCGCGATCCTCACGTTCTTGGTAGGTGCGGGGTGCTTTGCCTGTTTGGGGCTTCTCGTGGCGGCCGTCGCTCCTACGGGCAACGCGGCGACTGCCATGGCGAACGCCACACTCTTGCCTCTCGCCTTCCTATCCGGCCTGTTCTTCCCCACGACGAGCGAGACGCCCCAGTGGTTGATAACCGTCGGAAACATCTTCCCGCTCAAACACTTCAACGATGCCTTCCAGGCGACCTTTCTGCCGGGGACGACTGGCCTTCAATTCGATTGGGCAGCGCTTGGGTACATGGCGCTATGGGGAGTAGTCGCCCTCCTGCTCGCCCTGCGGCTCTTCAAATGGGAGCCTCGAACCGGCGAGTGACAGGAAGCTCGTCTCAGGAAAGCTGCCGGGATCGGGGCCATCTGGCACCGCCTCCACTCCCCAACGACATCCATTCGCGTGACCGCTTCAGGTCGTGACGAACTCTGAGTTCAGGCTCCCCCGAGCATTGTCCCTCGGTGCAGGTCGATGATGTCGCCGCTGAGATATTCGGATGGTGACGTTGAGATCGAGTCATCCGGAGGGAAGCGCTGCGAGCGAGTGACTGGGAACGCGCCGGCGCGCTCGCGCTGGTCAGCGAGACATGAAGAACGAGATCAGCATCCCCAACCCGACGCCTATGGCCCCACCGATCCAAAGTCCTGTGCCGAGATTGCCCATCGCTGTTCCGACAGCGGCCCCAATGCCACCGCCGAGCACCGCAAGCGCCGGGACCAGTCCCCCTAGTTGACGGCCTCGTGCATCTCCCTGCTCTTGTTCCGGATCATTCATCTGGCGGCCTCCTGGTGGACTCTCACTATGCCGCGACCTGGTCTTTCAGCCTCGTGTCAACCGGGAGGAAAATACCGCCTGGGCCCGAGCAATGTCGGACACAGACTGGAAGGCTCGCCGCCTAGCTACTCGGGCATTCGGTGGCTCATACAGTCTCAAAGGTGCATGCTTCGTCGGCGGGCAAAGGATCGGGAAACTGGGTGCCCCACCCATGCCTTCGTGCGGTCATCCATATGAGGAGTCGAGCTCCGGCCCGGGCACGGGGCCTGTCACGGCGTCGCGGGAGCGTTGGGCCCCCGCTTGGCGAGCCGGGCCTCGGTGAGGTGGCGACGCAGGCGAGCAGCACTCAACCAACCCAGCGAGGACACGACTAGACCCACCGCGATGGTCGTTGCATAGCCGTCCTGAACGGCCGTGGCGGCTTCGGAGGATGCGGTCTCAGGCGACCCGGAGAGCAGGTCCCGCACCAGACTCAGATCATTCAGTTGGCGGGCCACCACGAAGAGGAGCACGGCGCCGCCGACGGCGGCCCCGAACGTGAACCCCTGGTTGCGGGCGAAGAGGTGGGCAGCTCCAACCCGTCCCATCCTCGACGACTCGGTGACAGAACGCATGAGGGTGAGCGCTGCGTTGGTGGTCATCCCGACTCCCACCCCGGCGGCGAAGAAGACGATGAAGGCCAGAGGCAGGGCGGCATCGAAGGCGACCGCCACCCAGGCCAGCGCCAGAGCCGGGATGTTGATCATGAACCCGAGGACCATCACCCACGACTCGGAGTGCCTGTCGCCGAGACGGCTCGAGAGCGTGGCACCGGTGGTCCAGCCCACAGTCAAGGGCAACACCGACCAGGCGGTCACCGCGGACGAGGCACCACGGCCGGCCCTCACGAACAACGGGATGTAATCGCTCATCGCCATAGTGCCCATGAGCATCAGCGCGGTGGAGAGGGCAAGCCCCCGATATGGCTGGGGGACGATGTGCTCCAGCCTGACCAGCGGATTTGGCGACCGGCGGGCGTGCACCACATATAGCGCTGTGGCGGTCGCAGCCCCGGCTAGCCAGTAGAGCGAGTTGAGGGAGAGCGCGCCGACAGCGAACAGAGTGGCGAGGGTGAGGGTCGCCATCAGCACGATCCCGACCAGGTCGATTCGACCCTCCCGGTCTCCGTAGGGGCCCGGGAAGATCCTCCAACCAGCGATCAGGGCGAGGATTCCGAGGGGGAGATTGATGAACAGCACCCAGTGCCAGCTGAGAAAGGTGAGCAACACAGCGGCGATCGCCGGCCCCGCGACGCCCATCACTCCCCACACGGTGGCGTTGGCCGCGAAGGCTCGACTCACCAGATGTGACGGGTAGACGAGGGAGATCGCTGCGGTCCCGGTCGAGATGACCAGACCGCCGCCGATCCCTTGGACAGCGCGCAGCGCCACCAGCATCGGCATCGACGTCGCAAACCCGGCGGCGAACCCGCTGGCGGCGAACACGATCACCGCAATCCGGAACATGCGGGACACCCCGACGCTGTCGATGAAGGGCCCGGCGACCACAGTGGCAAGACTCGACGTCAGGAGGTAGGCCGTGATCACCCAGGGGAGGAGGTCGATGTCACCCAGATCGCCGGCGATCTCGGGAAGCGCAGCCGCCAGGCCCAGCGCCTGGAACGACGCCAGCGCCGCCGTCGCGAACACAGCTATCGAGGCGGGGAGCAGCTCCCTGGAGAGGATGCGGGTGGGGTCGGGGGTCACTTGGGGCAGAGTAGATCTGCCCGTGGAGAGGAGTTAGCCGGTCTCTGCTACCCGGAGTGCGGGGTGTGTCGAGCCGACGATCCTCGGGTCGTATGTGCTCTTGCAGCTGAAACACTCGACGTAGTCGCCGACTACCCGGCCGGGGAGGACCCTGGCACCAAGGAAGGTGAACCAACTCCGCATGTGGTAGTGCCAGTAGGCGCGTTGCTTCTGCTCGGCGGCGCAGACGAAGATCCCCCCAGCGATCGACTTGGTCACGGTCTGCCGGCCCAGGATGTTTCCGACCCCGGCCCCGGCGTGAGCGTGGCTGACCCGTTGCATGATCTGTCATCGGCAGCCCCAGCCCCGCTGACAAGGGGGTCTTTCGCCCTATTCGCATTCGGATGACGCTGAATGGAGAGCGATATCGACGTCACCTGCCCGTGCTCGCTGTGCTTGAAACCACGCAAGACGACCGCTCTGTGCAAGGCCCGTCGTGTGAGCACAACACTGCCGCCTTCACTCTTGCGGTCCGGCTCGAGCAGTTTCGTCGACGCGGTGGGGGCCCTCTTCACCCCGACTGCACCCAATGCAGAGGTAGCTAGGTTGGGAGAGATGGCAATTCCTGAGACGTACCGGACGCCTCACGGTCTCGGCGAGCAGCTACCAGACGAGATCTCTGCGGTCGCCCCGCTGACTCTCGGGACGATCGACCTCACCGACCGCCCCAATTGACCTCGCCGGTTCGGAGCTCATAGTGGAACACGTCACGTCGAAGGACAGCACGACGATCGGCTACCAGAGGTCCGGCAGCGGGTCTGCGCTTCTCCTCGTCCATGGGACCACCGCAGATCACACCCGTTGGGCAGGCGTCTCACCTCGACTCGAGTCGTTGTTCACCGTCTATGCCTTGGACCGGCGAGGTCGTGGTGCGAGCACCGACGCCGCCGAATACGAGCTCATGCGCGAAGCGGAAGATATCGCGTGCCTCGTCGAAGAAATCGACGGGCCGGTGTACATCGTCGCCCACTCATACGGTGCCGTCTGCAGTCTGGAGGCTGCACTTCTCACACCCCGGGTCGAACGGATGGTCCTATATGAGCCGCCGATACCAACCGGCCTCGCCATGTATCCGCCTGGGATACCCAACCGAATGGAGGCCATGCTCGACGCCGGAGAGAAGGAGGCCGCATTGGAGCTGTTCTTCACGGAGGTGGTGGGAATGTCGCAGTCCGAGCTCGGCCGATATCGCCAACTGCCGATGTGGAGGGGCCGCATCGAGCTGGCACCCACTATTCCCCGGGAGATGGCCATCGACCGGCACTACAGCTTCGAGGCGGCCAGGTTTTCCGGGATGGAAGTTCCCGCGAGGCTCTTGCTCGGCGGTGACAGCCCTCCACTGTTTCAGCGGGCAACAGAGGCTGTCGAAGCCGCACTTCTCAACGCAACGGTGGCGGTGTTGCCCGGTCAGCAACACATCGCCATGGACACGAATCCCGAGATGTTCCTCGACGAGGTGATCGGATTCCTTGTCGACTGAACTCTGTGAGATCGATCCCACATCCTCAAACGAGCTCACGGTTAGCCACCCGCGGGGATCACGTAGGCTCTGATCATGGCCAAGCATCATGTTGAGCCGGACCTCGAAGGTTGGTACGCCGATCCGGAGGGCCGCAAAGGAGTTGAGCGCTACTGGAACGGCACGGCTTGGAGTGGCGCTCCCAGGCAGAAGCCGCCACAACTCACCGGGTCGGCTGTTGCATGGATGCTCATAGGGACGGTTCTCCTGTCTGCCCTCGCCTGGTGGCTCATCTTCGGCTGACTGTTGTGCGACGAGGGCATCGGCGGATTCGACACGAGCGCGGCTGATTAACCCTGTATGTTGAACGAGGTTGGTGGACGACAGGTTCAGTCCTCCGGTACCGACGACGGTCTCACGGAGGTAGCCAATGCGTGAG
>JBAPYG010000191.1:0-11949 GCA_049284615.1 Acidimicrobiia bacterium | reverse complement strand
ACCCCCGATCGTGCGCGTCACAAACGCTCCCGCCGAGGAAATCGGGTAGACCCTGCCTTGCGCGGCATGCTCCGCCAATCCCGTCGTCACGTCCAGCAGCGCCGGCAACATCGCCTCGTGGACTCGCACCCGCGTCCCGCCGCTGTTGGGGACTGTCCAAAAGCGAAGATGCTCGCGGATCTCGGAGAACGAGCGTCCGAAATAGGTGCCGAACGGGCCGAGAATCGCCTCGGCGTCGGTCAGGGCCCCCTTCTTGGTGGCGAATGGGGTGCGCGTGTATGGGTCGCCGCATCCCGGTGACTCCGAGATGCTGTCCCACCGAGTCGACGTGTCAGAAGCTCGAGCCGGGGTGTTGGGGACGATCAGCAAGGGCCCCGACACGGCGATGACGAGCAGGGCGACCACGGGGCGCGTGAGGATCGAGAGACGAGTCACGTATCGATGTCAGGCCGGTATCGCGGTGAGTTCGGTGTCATGGGTCGGTGAGCTTCTCCAGTTGCGATCACTCCTGGCCCGTCGCAGGGAGGCTAGTTGCGACTCGGAGTTGTCCAACCGGGCACCGTGAGCCGGGATCTGGGGACCGACGATGTTTGGGAGATTCGGTCCTCTGGCAAAATCAGGTGGTGCGACTCGCGGTCACGACAATGATCCTCGCGTTGATGGTGGCCGCCACCCCGGCACACGCTCGGGATGGTGAGTCGGTGGTACAGGTGATGGTGCCTGCCGGCTCAGCTCTGCCCATGGGGGCATCTGCAGCGGAAGAAGCTCCGGGGTTGGGATGGGCGCGCGTAGTGGTGCCTGTCGTCGACACCGTCGACAACACGGTCAGCGAGCTCGCCGCCGAGCTGAACACCCAGGTACTCGTCGAGCAGCGGTATCCGCTGCTCGGACCTGAGGAGGAGCCGAGTTTCCCTGGGCAATGGGGGTTGGAGAACGTCGGCCAACAAGGCGGACGCGTCGATGCCGACATCGATGCGATTCGCGCCTGGTCGCGTTCCCTCGGAGCCGGCATCGTGATCGCTGTCATCGACGCCGGGGTCGAAACCGACCACCCCGAGCTCGATGACCAGATCTGGACCAACGCGGCGGAGACGGTCAACGGGCTGGACGACGATGCCAATGGGTACGTCGACGACGTCGTCGGATGGGACTTCCAAGCCTGGGACCCAGATCCCCGCCCGGAGGGCACCGGCATCGCAGCCGACCATGCCACCCTCGTCGCAGGGATTGCGGCTGCCGAGGCCAACGGCTCGGGGATAGCCGGGGTCGCGCCCGCCGCGAAGATCATGAATCTCCGCGCATGTGACAAAGATGGTTGCTTCAGCCTCGATGCCGCCGCCGCAATCAGATACGCCGCGGACAATGGGGCCGATATCGTCAACCTGTCTTTCGGGGGGCCGGTCCCGATCGCCATCGGCGACCCTCCGATGGAGAGCGCCATCGACTACGCCCGAGGTCGAGGAGTGCTCGTGGTGACTGCGGCCGGGAACACACCGCCCGGGGCGTTGCCGCCGGGAACGATCATCGTGCCGGCGCAGCTGCCCAACCCGAACAATGTGGCAGTGGCCGCCACGACCCGAGCCGACTCACTCGCCAGCTTCTCGTTCTACGGGAGCGGGGTCGACATGGCGGCTCCCGGAGAGGACATCCTCTCGACCTCCGCCACGGGATATGCCACCGCGACTGGAACGTCGTTCGCTGCACCCTTCGTCTCCGGCGCAGCAGCGTTGCTGCTCGCCACCGATCCAGGGATCTCCTATCAGGAGCTCTCGGCCCGTCTCATGGCGTGGGTCGATCGGCCGAGTGGCGTGGCGGGCCGGGTCGAGGCGGGCCGGTTGAACGCAGGCACGCTGTTGACCAAGCGGTTCATCGACACCGTCGGCCACACATTCGAATCCGAGACCCTTTGGGCCGCTGAAACTGGTGTCACCGCGGGATGCAATCCACCGGAGAACACGTGGTTTTGCCCCGACGAAGCGGTTACACGAGAGCAGATGGCTGCCTTTCTCGTCAGGTATCTCCATCTGCCTCCGGTCGCCGGTGACTACTTCGGCGACGACGGATCCTCCACCTTCCAGGACGAGATCAATCGACTCGCCGCGGTCGGGATCACACGCGGCTGCAACCCTCCCCGGAACGACCGCTTCTGCCCTCGTGACGTGGTCACGCGAGAGCAGATGGCCGCCTTTCTTGTTCGGGCTCTAGGTCTCTCCGAGGAAACGCACCCGGGCTTTTTGGACGTCTCGGCCTCGAACGCGTTTCGCGCCGATATCGAAAAGTTGGCGACGGCGGGGATCACGCGAGGATGCAATCCACCCCACAACACCTGGTACTGCCCCAAAGATGGGGTCACCAGGGGTCAGATGGTGGCTTTCCTCCGTCGCGTCGACGGCTGATCTCGCCGTCCAACTCGCGACTTACGGTTCGGAGGCTTCATCGATGAGGCACAACGTTGTAGAAGCGACGGGCCAGCTTCTCACGCGCCTCTCGATAACGTTCGCTGGAACCGGGCAACAAATGCTCCACCGGATCGGGTTCGAGTAGATCGGTGGTTGAGGGCATATCGAGGAATCGGAGTTCGCGAATGCCTCCGATGGCTTGTCCCAGTGACACATCGAGCATCTCGCTCGTGTCAATAGGGATCCGCCCGAGGACACGCCGCACGAGATTGGTGCCGGCGGGGCCAAGAGCCTGCTTCAGAGCATCCCTGGCCGACGAGCGCGTTCGGAGGAAGAAGCTGCGAGCCGACGCTCGATCAGGGACATACCCTGTGGCAAGTCTGTTCAATACCGCAACTGTCTCTGCCGCCCCGCCGCCGAGCTCAATGCTCGGCGTTGCGGCGATCGTCTCCGCGAGCTCCCGACGGATGCCGCGATCGAGGAGGCTGGCAACGGCACGTCTCAACTCGTCGGGTGACGAGGGGTTTGCGCTGAGGGCGAGACCACGCGTGGCGGCCGTATGGGCTCGAGTGCGCTGGTCATCGGTACGGGTGTCTGTGTTGGGAACCAGCAGAGTTGGTGTTCCTGCTGGGATGAGCTCGTGAACCGAGTTGTATCCTGCGGCGCTCACCGCGGCATCGAATGCGTTGAGATAGCGGGCGAGGGGGAACACGCCTCGTACAGGTACCACCTGGTCTCGGTCAGTAGCCGGGATATGCGTTTGCGCAATCGAGCTGGTGACGACTCCAATGTGCCAGTCGTCTTGTGCCAGAAGTGACTCCATGATGATGGCTCCCGAACTGCTGATGTCTCCGAGTCGTCCCGATCCCAGAGTCATCAGGATGTTCTTGGAGTCCGGGTCGAGGCCGAGAGCCGAAGCAGCTTCTCGACGATCCAAGCGCTCCACGACCTCCAACAGTGAGACCGGTGCTACCCGTACCGCGTCGTGGCGATTGGCAGTGGGCCCGATGTCTGCCCCAGAGGCGAGATCACCTGGCTCGATGACCAGGTCGAACAGTCCCGACTTCCATAGTTGTCCCTCGTTGACGTCCTCCTGCCACAGCCCCCGTCGAAACCAGACGAACGGTGTGCCTGGCATGCGGGACCGGGCGACAGTCAACCCGCGATATGGAGCGACCCCATCGAAGACGATGACCGCCGCCTCGATTTCCTCGGCGAGCAGTTCAATTCGAGCCGCCAGGTACTGGGCCCAAACCCTCTGTGGCATCCAATCCCGATCGGGTCCCGGGCAATACTCTCCCGACACGCCAAGGCCGGTCACGGTTGGTAGAGCCGCTGACATCGAAAGCAGGGTTGCCCGGCCTGACGAGGCGAGCCCAATCGCCAATTGACGGGCCAGGTGTCCCATCCCGGTTCCATTGCTCGTCACCAATAGGAGAGACGAGCTCACTGGACGAATAGGGAATGGATGTGCTTCGCAGCCGTCCTCTGCCGAGATCGAAACTCGTCGACTCGTGGGTTCATCCGCGCTGCGAGCGCGATCCGGTTGGAGAAAGCGGTGTCGGCCAGTGCGATCAGAGCGTCTCCGGAGAGAACGTCTGTCTTGATGATCAGATCGGAGAGATCGATCGACTGCGCGAAGTCGCGTAACTTCGGCCGGTACTCGACCATGACCGGTACCACCCCTGCTGCAGCCGCCAGCACAGCTCCGTGAAGGCGCTCTGCCACCACGAGCTGAGCGGTGGCGAGTAGATCCAGCGCCGCTTGCGGATCGTCGTGGGCCGCCATATAGGGAAGGTCGGGAGCCCCGGCCCGGCGCATCATGTCGATGATGTGAGTGTCGTCGGCCGGAAACGCCGAGAGGGCCCACACATCGTGACCCTTCTCCCGCAGTGACCGGACCAAGGCTGCAAACGCATCGACCACGTCATGATCGGACCCTCCCCAGAGAAGACCTCGCGTCCACGCTGGGCAGACCACTACCCGCCCATCGACCGCCGTCGCGCCTGGCGATGAACGGAGAGTGAGGGCAGGGTCGCCGATCACCTCGACCGGGCGACGCATGCCCCAACGGTCGAGGAGCTCGGCGGAGAGAGGTCCGCGCACGCCGACGAAGGCGCACGACTCGAGGAACGCTATCCACTCAGAGGTGGGTTCCTTGGGCTCTCCCCAGTACTCGGGGTTGGCCACTCCGGTGCCGAAAGCCACCCGTTCCCGGCGGGGGCTATCTAAGGGCCTTATGTGTCGCAGGTACCCGCGGTTGATGAGAGTGCCCCCACCGAGCATGAGAAGATCACCCGTGTCGCCTTCGACCTGGATGTCAGCCCAATCGAATAGCTCTCGGGACACGGCGTCGAACATGGCTTCATCGCCCAGATTGCTCCGACCGGTCCAGCCCACATAGCGGACCACGAGGGTTGCGTCACTGGGACCCGGCTTTGGGGGTGGCGGCAAGGACGCCAATGGGGCGGTACGGAATTGACTACCGGTCACTTTGGATCGCAACGCGCGAAATGGCGCAGACAGGGCGCGACGCCCTCCCGCCCGAAGGTCGGTGCGCAATTCCGTGCGTAGAGATCGGCGAGGTTGGAGTGACTCTGGTCTCGAATGGGAGGGCGATGGAGCCGGCAGCCAGACGAGGGGTGAGCCGTGATGGGTTGCCTCTAGTGTCTGGTCGACCCAATCCCATGCTTCGATTGCGTCGAGGCCAGAGCCAAGGGCCTTCATGAGATCTCGTCGTCTGGTGAGTCCAAACAACGGGGCACCATCGGCCCAGGCCTCGTCGAGCAGTATGAGGTCGCTCTGAGCCCGATAAACGTCCGTCGCGTTTTCGCGGCGTATGCCATACGCCGATTTGACCAAGCCATGCCGAGGACGGCGTTCCATTGCGGCAACAGATCGGGAGAGCAGCCTCCGATCCAGAGCCGTCCAGCCGTGGACGAAGGCGACGAATTCACCACTGGCTTTTCGGATCCCCGCTTCCAGGCTGTCTGCGACGTGAAAGCGAGGATCGCCACTGCGGCGCTCCATGAAAGCGGTCAGCTCGGATCTGGGGTCGATGAGGATGATCTCCAGATCCCCCAGAATCTGGTCCAGGATCTGGCCAATGAGCTCAGGCAGACGGTCGAAGTCGGGAGCATGCACGAGCACCGAGACTTTGGGCGCCTGGTTGATCGTCCGCTCTTCTGTTCGATAGAACCGGTGCGGGATCTTGGTTTGTATCAGCCCGTCGTTGGATTGTCTTTGGTCGACTCGCCAACCCTGCGGGCCCGCATCGGTCTGGGTTTGGTGGTAGACGACGGCGCGTGGCTCGTCGATGAAGAATGCCCCTTCGTTCCAGAGTCGCCACCCGAGCTCGGTGTCCTCGCCACCCCAACGCGTGAACTGCTCGGAGAAGCCGCCGACGGCCCTGAAGGCGGCGGCGGGAACCGAGAAATTGGACGAAACCAGCGAGCGGAATGCCTCGTCACCGAAACGCAATGACCCTGTGCGTCGATGGAGCACCGTGCGGTGCTCTTTCGATTCCCAGTCATCAAGGCGCTCGGGCTCCGTCTCGAACCCGAGCGACCGGAGCAACCCGGGATTCTCACCGACCTCTCCTGTAGTCAGTTCCGACGTGTCGACATGGTGTCGGGAGCCAACCACCACCAGGGCGTCGGCCAGGTGGTGCCATGCGGCATGTCGCCACACGGCGTCTTTGTCAGGGATGCAATCTGCGTCGAAGAAGACGAGGATGTCAGCCTCTGCGGCAGCGGCAGCACCGAGGTTGCGCGCTTGCCCAGCCCCGTAGCCTCGATGTTCGCGTGTCACTATCTCGAGATCGAGGATCTCCGATGGCCCGGACAGGGCACCTGCGACGTCCTCGTCTGATCCGTCGTCGGCGACGATGACACGCAACAAGTTGCTGGGGTAGCTCTGCGTCAGCAAGCCGGCGACGGTTCGCTGCAGAAGGTCGGTCCGGTTATAGACGGGAATGACCACGGCAACGGAGAGCTCAGGTTGGGCAGAAACGCGCTCTAGCAGTGAGCTGTAGTCGTTCTCAGCAGCCAGGAGGGGCTTTGGCACGGGTCAGCAGGGTAACGATCAGCCAGGGGGCCGCGGATCAGGAGCGTTACTCATCCGGTAACCGAACTCGCCGAAGGTGAATACGACGGTTCCTCCCCTTCTCACAGTGCGATGGTCTCCGTGTTCATCGGTCACGAGCGCTCCGATCTCTGTGGCGAGGCCCGGTTCGGTGACAACCGCGGTACGGGCCGCGGCCACCGCTCGCCTGCGCTCATTTGGGGAGCCGCCGGCGATCACCGCGACGTGGAAGGTGTTTGGCTCTGCCCTATCGGCGGCGTCTGTGTATTGCCAGACCTCACGGTCCGAGAGGTGATCATCCAAATCACCCTCGAGATTGAGGATGCGTTGAGCGTCGGCGAAGCCGGTCACCGCCCCAGCCGGGCCCGGCAGTGATGCTTCATTCCGAGGAGTTTCGAGGTCGAGATCACGCAAGCGTGTGAAGAGGGCCAAGAGATCATCGACGCGTCGGTCGTAGGTGTGATGCGACCAAGCTCTGGCGTGAGCCGCCTTACCCACCGTTTCCGTGTTCCTCCCGGCCAACTCGATCACCTGGCGTGCGCCGTCGCTGCTCATGGCAACGAACTCCTCATCGCGGTGGAACAGCAATTCGAGTCCGGGGCCCTCTCTGGTCACGAGCAGCGCCCCGGCGCCTGCCGCCTCGAACACACGCATGGTCACAGGGAGGTGACGGCCCGCACCATCGTCGGGGACGATACGAGAGTCGCGATAGAGCCTCGTCATCTCCTCCGGGCTCAGATCGCTGGCTACGGCAACCTGTTCGTCCCCGAGTTCCGTCTTGATAGCTTCGAGGCTCTCGATCCGGCGGCGGTATCGCTGACCCCATCCCGAGCTCCCGACGAAAGCGACATCGAACCGCCGGGCGTTGTGTGCCACGAAGTCCCTTCTGCCCAACTCCGCGGCCACTCCAAAAGGCAACCGGTCCACCAGCCCGCTGAATCGGTATGCGAGATGCCAGCTGTGGGCAAGGGCCACGGCATGGGCGCCATAGAGCCGCTGCAATCGCAGGTTGGCATCTAAGTGATGCTCACCGTGATGGACCCAGAAGACCACCGGTGTGCCGGGGTTGGATCCATGCACGGGAAGCGCAGGCAACGGACTCTCGACAACGACCACGCCAAGAGTCTTCGGCGACACGGAATCCCACGCGATTTCCTCCGCGTGAGTGGTATCGATACCTCTGCGCCTGAGCGCTTCCTCTAGGTAGCGACCAGGGTTGCGCTCCGTTCTGCGGTAGACAATGTGAACCGGATCGGAGATGCTCACCACCGAAGGCTGGTACGAAGGCACGTGGAAGATGGGCATCTCACCCCCGGCGGGGAGCGAGAGTGATGGTTCAGAGGGGGCCCGCCAGATGAGTCCGAGCCGGTTGGCGCTCTCATCCCACGATGGCTCTGCGAGGAACGTGGCGGACTCGTGCGCAGCCTGCTCGGCGATGCCGAGAGCGGCTGGCCCGGTGGGGATATAGAGATCGGCTTTGAGTTGCTTCGCCGACCGGACGATCCGTTCCGCGAGCCCTCGCCGACTCATGCGGTCTGAGAGCGATGCACGGGCGATTGTCGATACCCAGGGCAAGTCCTGGGCGTCCCGGCTGATGCCCACTAGCTCATGCCCGGCGGCCAAAGTGGAGTTGGCCTGCGCCACTGCCTTCGGGTCGCGTCGAATCGAACTGGGCGCAACGAAACAGATTCGCACCCGAGAGACGGTAGCCCTCCACGCGAATCCTGAATGGTAGGTGATACCAGCTCTCCCGACTCAACGAGGTCTCACCGCAAGCGGCTGGTACGAGATTGCGACCTTCCGACAGTTACGATCAACAATTCGATGAGCAAGCGAGCACGCTTTTTCGAAGAAGAGACTTGGGCGCTCGGGGTCATCGGCCTCGGCTATGTGGGGTTGCCTCTCTTGGTCAACGCCGCCCGTCAAGGCCTTGGGGCCATCGGCCTCGATACGAGCGCTGCTCTCGTCTCGGCGTTGTCGGGCGGAAAGAGCCATGTAGACGACATCTCCGACACTGATCTGCGCGCGGCCATCGATTCGGGAGCAACTTTCACCACCGATGTGTCGGATCTGGGTGCGGCTGATGCCATCTTCATCTGCGTGCCCAGCCCCTTGGGCCGCAATCGCGAGCCGGATCTCTCCTACATCGAAGCCTCGGCGAGGGCCATTGCAGAGGTGGCCCGACCGGGCCAACTGATCGTCCTCGAGTCGACGACGTATCCGGGGACGACAGAGGACTTCATCGTCCCTGCGGTCGAAAAGGCGGGTTTGGTCCTCGATGAGGATGTGTGGGTGGCCTATTCCCCCGAGCGGGTGTCTCCCGGCGATGAATTGAAGACGAGCCAGATCCCGAAGGTCGTCGGCGGCGTGACCACCGCGTCGGGGGAGATCGCCGCTGCCGCCTATCGTCGTCTCGTCCCATCCGTGCATCAGGTGAGCTCTGCCCGCGTCGCCGAGATGAGCAAGCTTCTCGAGAACACGTATCGGGCCGTCAACATCGGGCTGATCAACGAGGTGACCCAGCTAAGTCACGAGCTCGACATCGATGTCTGGGAGGTGATCGATGCCGCTGCCACCAAGCCATTTGGGTTCCAGGCGTTCTATCCGGGCCCGGGGGTGGGAGGGCATTGCATCCCGCTCGATCCCCAATACCTGGCATGGAGCGGCCGCGCCGCCAATTTCGCCACCCGCTTCATCGAGACGGCAGAGCAGATCAACACCCAGATGCCGACATATGTCATGCAACGAGCCACCGACGTGCTCAATGCCGCGGGCAAGTCGGTGCAGGGCAGTCGCATCCTCGCGATCGGCATCGCCTACAAGCCGGACATCTCAGACGACAGAGAGTCTGCCTCCTTGCGCGTGGCTCGTCTCCTGCAGGCTCGTGGAGCCGAAGTCTTCGTGCTCGATCCCCACATC
This sequence comes from Acidimicrobiia bacterium, assembly GCA_049284615.1. GTDB lineage: Bacteria > Actinomycetota > Acidimicrobiia > Spongiisociales > ZC4RG35 > JANQRA01. Next base: position 2,548 of record JBAPYG010000191.1, on the reverse strand, counting down.
GCAGCCGAACGGATCAGGGAGCATGGTTTCGACGTTCACGAAGGAACCGAGGTGGGTCCCGAGAGTGAATATGACCTTGCCGTCGTGTTGACGGACCACTCCGGCTTGCCCTATGAGGCAATTGCCCGGTCGGTGGGATCTGTCTTCGACACGAGGGGGATCTATCGCCGGCTGGGACTGGATCTGCCCAACGTCCAACTGCTGTGACCGCCACGGTCCTGGTGGCCACTTCGGTCCATTGGCCCGATGACACCAGGATTCGAGAGCGTCTGATCAGGACGCTCGACCGGGAGTTCAACGTCGTCTATGCCGCCCAGGTCCCAGGCCCAAGCGATAGGGCGGGGCTGGTCTGGGTCCCCCTGGCCGGGCGCCGTCTGGCGCGTGCTTGGCGGGCGCTGTGGATCGGTCTGACCCGTCGCTGGGATGTGATGGTGGTCCATGACCCGGATCTCGTGCCCGGTGCGATGCTGACCCGTCTGATCAGGCGACGACCGGTCGTCTTCGACCTGCACGAAGATCTTCCCGCCACGGTGCACACGCGTTCAACGGTCCCCAAGTGCCTGCGCCGTCCCCTCGCATTCATGCTCGCCAGGCTGCTGAAGCTGACCGAGCGGCTGCTCACCGTCACGTTGGCCGAGCCTGCCTATCAGGATCTCTTCGCCCGGCAACATCCATGCTTCCCCAACTACCCGGACACCAGCGCCTATCCCGATCCTGGTGGCGACGGCTCGGGCCCGGCCATATACCTCGGTGATGTGACGTCCCAACGTGGTGTCGACGTTGCGCTCCTGGCCTGTTCGCAGATAGACGTGCCCCTCATGCTGATGGGCCGGGTGGCGGGAGAATTTCGTGAAGAGCTGACGGGGATGTCGGGGCTCGGCGACGGTCTGATGATCGAAGGGCCGGTGCCGAATCGCGAGGCAGTGACCCGGTTGGCGACGGGGTCTGTTGGTTTGTCACCACTGCGCGACCTACCGAACTACCGCCACTCCCAGCCAACCAAGGTTCTCGAATATCTCGCCGCCGGCCTTCCCGTCGTCGCTTCCGACCTACCCGGGACGAGACAGCTCGTCACCGGCCTGGAGGCGGTCCTGTTGGTTCCGCCGGGTGACGTCCCGGCCCTGGCAGGGGCCATCGTGGCTGCGCGTTCGCCCGAGGTGTTGCGCCAGGCGATCGAACAGGCACCCCTGGTCAGGCGGCAGTTCGGCTGGCCGGGAGACGCGGTTCTGGAGTTCTATCGGTCGTTGCTCTGACTGAGCAGGAACCCCGCACCCCAGGACAGATGCATGACGGCGAGAGCGGGGGGCATCGCCAACGCCGGAGCGCCGATTCGCAGAGACGACACCAGGCCAATCAGCAGGAGCGCGATCAGGTAAGTGGCAGGGGCCACCAGCGCCATCGGCCACCAAATGGCGACGAGAAACGCGATCGCCAAGAACGCGACCAGGATGGGGGGAGCCATCTGCCGCGGTCGGAGCGAGTCCGGGTGACGCCGAGCAAACACCCTCTTCCAACGACCGTACTGAAAATACTGGCTGCCTAGGGCGAGGAGGGAGGAGCGCGGCCTGTAGGTAACGGCGATGGAAGGGTCGAACCACACCGTTCCACCCGAAGCCCGGATTCGCTGGTTCAGCTCGTAGTCCTGATGTCTCTTGAAGCGTTCGTCGTATCCCCCCAGGTCGTCCAGGGTGGAGCGTCGGAATGCGCCAAGGTAGACGGTATCGGTTGGCCCGGCCGACCCGCCCACCCGATATCGGGCGTCTCCCGCTCCGAATCGGGACGACATCGCAGCGGCGATAGCCCTTTCCATGAAAGTCTTTCCCATCGGAACCTGGCGGCCGCCGACGTTCTCGGCTTTGGTCGCGTCCAGGAGCCCCACCAGGGCGCTGACGTAGTCGGAAGGGAGCTCACTGTGGGCATCGACTCTGACCACGATCTCCCCGGTGCCCGCTGCTATCGCCCGATTCAGGCCCGCCGGCGTGTCTCCTGTGGGATTGTCGACGACGAGGTCGGCCGCGTCCCCGACTGCAACCGCGGTTTCGGGGTCGGCAGCGGCGACCACGACCTCGATGGGGCCCGGATAGTCCTGAGCACGCACCGAGCGCAAGGCGGCGGGAAGAGTTTCAGCCGCAGCTGCCGCGGCGATGACGATGGTCACCGATGGGAAATCGCTCACATGGCACATTGTCACATCGGTGCTCGATATCCATGGGTTACGCCGTAACGTGTTCTCGGTGCGGTGGTTGTCTCAGGTTTTACGGGGAGGGGCTCTCTCTGGTCTCGTGGCCGTTGCACTGTTTGCGTTGGCCTTGCTGGTCGGGCTGACACCGGGCACGTCGATCTGGCTCTTCCCTGTCGCCGCCGTGGCAGGAGTTCTGTTCGGCTCGATTCCCGGCCGAGACGTCCTGCCTCAGGTCGTGGGGTCTGCTCTCTTTGGTGTGCTTTCGCTCCTCGCCGGCCTCTCGACCGGCTTCGGAGTGCTCGAGGTAGCGGGAGTCGTCGGCGCCATCGCCGGTGCCCTGCTCGCCGGTCGCTCCATGACCTGGGG
>JBAPYG010000190.1:0-2215 GCA_049284615.1 Acidimicrobiia bacterium | reverse complement strand
CAATCGTCGCCTTCACGACCGACGGCAAGGAGTCACAGCGGTTCGGGCCTTGGCCCATCTTCGACTTCGACGCTCCAAACCCCACCGAATAGCGGTCCTCGATAGCGGCACACCGGCGTGCCCTCGGCGGCTTTCAGGCGTTCTCCACTTCGATCAACGCGTAGATGGGTTGTTGGGCACTTCCTACAATGACTGAGTCCTCGATGCGGTAGATCCCGGGGGCTACGTCGGGTATGAGGACAGCAAACGGCTGATCGGCAATCAGTAATCCCACCGCCGGGATGGTGACGGTCACATCGGGGGCAAGGTCGATGGCTGCAGGTTCGTTGTTGGGGCCGAAGCCGTCTTTGAGTAGCTGAGCGATATCGATCCAGTTCGACCCATCCCAGCATTGGAAGAGAGCACCTGCTCCAGTGGCAAGCTCGTCGTCGGGTGCATCGATTGCCTCGATTGTCAGGTCGACCTCGATCCCGGGTGTTACCGGATTAGGGCTGATCAGCAGAACGAAGTCCGAATCGGGCATTCCTTGCGCATTCTCCGTTGGCAACGCGCAGTCATCGTTGGAGGTCGGCGCCGAATCCTGACTTGTGCATCCAGTGGCCACAACGGCCGCTATGGAGAGGAGGAGGATGTTCCGTTTCATGCGGGTGCGGCGTGCGACTCGGGCCGCAGCTAGTCCCAATCTTTGCACAGACCGACTGACCCCGAGCGCTAGCCCTCTCCCCTGCGAGATCCGCCCATATCGCCTGCGTATCGAGCGGGTGTGTGTGCCCGCGCACTGGCGACAGCCGGATAGACAACCCCTGATACACCCCTGGCAGTCCGCCGGGGGATTCCCGGCGAACCCAACACAATCAGAAGACCCCCTGCAAGTCAGGGGGTTTCTCTCTTGTGGGCCCTACTGGACTTGAACCAGTGACCTCTTGCGTGTCGAGCAGAAGCCCCTCGGTCCACCGATGCCCATCGATTTCTCGTCAAGTCGATGTAGCCCTTGGGTGGGGCACTTCTCTCCTCGTTAGCCGGGCTCCTCCCATTCCGACATCCAAGCGAGAGATCGGGGTGCTCCTTCTCTGTCCTCGGGGCCGTAATCTCATGGACAAAGGTGGGTTTCCCCTGTTCAAGTTCACCAAACGAATGCGTAGGTCCATCCGGCGGGGCCTGCTCATGTCGATGGCAATCGGCTCCATTGCCGGTCTCCTGGTACGTGGCCCGGGCACTGCACCATGGCAAGGGCTGCTCTTCGGTGCCTTGGTCGGTCTTCTGACACCGGTGCTCATCATCGTCGTGCGCGAGTTGGTTTGGCACAGCCGGTTGGTGGAACTGAGGTTTGGGCTGTTCACGCTCGTCAACCTGATGGTGAATGCCTTGGCGATCGTGGTCGGCTTTCAATTGGCCGCTCTGTCATTTGGACTGGGATGGGTGAGCAATCCCAGATTCTTCTTGGTTGGCGCCCTGATCACCATCGGGTTCACCGCATGGTTCACCGTGGATCGCTTCCTTGGAGCGGGAGTCCTGAGCAGTCTCCTGACAGGGCGGTATCACCATCCGAGATACGAGGACCGGATCTTCCTGTTCGCAGACCTCGCCGATTCGACACCCTTGGCCCAAAAGCTGGGGGACCTGTCCTATCACAGATTTCTCAATGCCGTGTTCACTGCGATAGGCCCCACCATCGATCGCTTTGAAGGCGCTGTCCATCGCTACATCGGTGACGAAATGATCGTTACGTGGCCATATTCGGTTGGCGTCGACGACGCAACCTGTGTCCTCTGCGCATTGGAGATCCTCGACGTCCTCGAGACGGCCGGGCCGAGCTTCATCGAAGAATTCGGTGAAGCTCCCCATTTGCGCATTGCACTCCATGGTGGCGAAGTCGTGGCTGGGGAAATCTCGGGCCAGAAGCGAGAGATCGTCTACTCGGGCGACGCCATCAACACCACCGCACGAATTCAAGGCATCGCTTCGAGCACCGACCAGAGCCTGGTCATCTCCTCCGAGCTCATGTCGAAGCTCGACCTGCCTCTCGACGTCATCGTCGAGTCGCTTGGGGAATTTCAACTGAAAGGTCGCAATGATGTCTCTGAGCTTCTCGCTCTCTCTTAGGAGGTAGGGAATGCTGTCCAACGTGCGGCGGCTTCTGCCCAGCATCCCCGATGCGTGGAGGGAAGTGGGCCCTACTGGACTTGAACCAGTGACCTCTTGCGTGTCGAGCAGA
>JBAPYG010000189.1:0-3608 GCA_049284615.1 Acidimicrobiia bacterium | reverse complement strand
AATCTGGTATGTGCTGGCTCTGGCTCCAGTCCTCATTTATGCGATTGCAGCTGTCCTGTCGACTGTCGAGGGGGAAGGCTCCCCGAATCTCGACTTCGCCACGTTCCGAACGATCCTGTTCAGCCTGTCCTCGGGCTTGCTCGTTTCGCTGTTCCTGAGAGGGGCCTTGGGTGAGGAGATCGGATTGAGGGGATTCGCCCTCCCGCGTCTTCAAGAGCAGATGACCCCTGCACGGGCCAGCCTCATCGTGGGGGTGGGATGGGCCCTATGGCACCTACCCGCCCTACTCGAAGCCGAGCCGGGAGCTGCGATCGCATTCGTGGTTCTGGTGATGGGATTGAGCTTCACCTTCACGTGGATGTTCAACGGGAGTGGCGGTTCTCTCATCCCTCCGTTGCTGTTCCACGCCACCCAGAACTGGGAAGAGGGATTCGAAGCAGTCTTCCCGTCGATCGTCGGCTCCGACTGGGAGACCTTTGCCGCCATCGGGATTGCGCTGCTGTCAGCAGTTGCCGTTGTGGCGGTGGTGAGAAGTGGCCGCTTCCTTGGGTTACTGAGAACAGGGCGATCGTGAACCTCGATCAGGCGTCGGCGCAACCCAAGAGGGGGTTGAGCACGTTGATCTCCGTTTCACCACAAATCACGATGTCTCGCGATTGCTCACATGGCTCGCCCCACAGCCGCCCCACAGACCCCCAACTACGCTCCGCAACCCCTGGCCAGAGAGGTTTGACCGCATCTTTCGCAACGAGGGGGTCGGGGGTTCAAATCCCCCCAGCTCCACAAAAAGCCTGGTCAGAGCCATGTCCGATCCCGTCCGGGTGGCCGCTCCCGGCGGTTGCCGCCGTCCCGCGCTCCACAGATGGCCCACAGGATTCGCGTCATGACCCCCTCATCTTCTGCGAGGGGGTCAGGGTTACGACGGACTCGCGCGTTCAAGTCGAAAGCGCGACTGGATCATGGACGACAGCAAGTACCGGAAGGCCTTCGGGGCACGGAGTTTTCGGTTTCCTCCCGGTGCACTGAACCTTCGGTGTTAGACGAGGCAGTAGCGCTCGTGGGGTCGGAAGCCGGTGAGGTCGAAGCGTATAACCACGCGCTGGTCGGGGAGTCGGTCCGGGCGGAGGGCCTTGCACATCGACCACAGTGCAACGAACGGATCTAAGTTCTCGGGGGCGATTTCGAGCCAGCGTGCGCCCCCATTCGCCAAGCGTCTGGCAGACCATGAACAGATCGTGGCAAGAGTCTGTGAGCAGGTAGCGGCGGCCGCGGCCCTGAGGCTTGGGTGAGGAGTCGATGATGCCGAGCCGTTCGAGTTGTTTGAGCCGCTGGGTGAGCAGGGTGCGGGAGAGCCATGGCGCTCCCTCGAGGATCTCACCGGAGACGCCGCCACGGGATAGGATTCGTCCAAGTTCGACTCTTGCTCGTCTGCTGACTCTCGAACTGTGATTGGGCTCTATCCCGTCAATGGGGCGCGGCGATCCGGTCTGTCATCTTTCGAGGTCTCGATCTGTCCGGAGGACCGCCAAGAGGATGCGGAGGAGGAGCAGGGTGGCGAACGCGGCCATCGACCATCCCAACACGTCGAAAATGCGAACCTGGATGCCGGCGACATCGGGACCGCCCTCAGAGGTCAACAACGCTACTGATAGGCCGCCCAGGCCAACGGTGAGCAGTGTCAGCACCACCCGGTTGAGGAGTCGTTCCAGGACCCTGACCTCTTCAGGAAAGGCGAAGAGCCGGATCCTCCCAGTGAGGCGGCCGTGCTCGGCGAGGCGGGCGATGTGATCGAGATGGCGCGGGGCACGACGAAGCAGTGGGCCGAGCTCGGCCCACTCCTCTATCATGTACTCGCCCATCGAATTCGGCGTCATCCGCTCTTTCATCTCGTCCCCGCCGATCTCAGCAGTCACATCGAGGATCGGATACCCGGTTGAGAGGGTCTCGAGGGTGCCGGCGAGAGTGGCGAGGGCACGGAACATCGTCGTGGTTGAGGGAGGAAGACGCATGCCCAGCCTGGTAGTGAGTCGGAGCAGGTCGGTCAGCGCCTCGGGTCCCGGGAGTCCCGATCCCGCAAGCGAAGTGAGGAACTGGGCCAGTTCACGCTCCACTTGATTGGGGTCGTGCTCGGCTTCTATGGCTCCAACCGTCATGAGGGCGTCGTAGAGGAGGGCCGGCTGCTCGAGCCTCATGGAGAGAAGGGTCTCAAAGACGGATGCTCGCTCGTAGGTGTCGAGCCGGCCGGTGATCCCGAAGTCGACCAGGCCGAGCGAACCGTCGTCCAGCAGCATGACGTTCCCCGGATGGGGATCTCCGTGGAACCTACGCCCGCGCAGCATCGCGCTCACCTGCGATCGGCACAGAGCGTCGGCGAGACGTCGACCGTCGTCGGGCGTGCTCGCGCCGGCGCCCAGCTTGGAGAGGGGGGTTCCAAACAGACGTTCCATGACCAGCATGCGATCGGTGGTGAGCGGCTCGACAATGGCGGGGATACGGATGAGCGGGTCGTTGATGCAGGCCTTTGCCATGTCGATGGCATGCCTTGCCTCCACTGAGAAACGAAGCTCGGCCCGAAGCGCGTTCGAAAATTCCGCGGCCAGGTCGCGAACGTTGTATGCCTTACCCCAAACGGTCCGGCGCTCCGCGACACGGGCCAGCCAGCTAACGATGGCCAGGTCTGTCTCCACCTGCTCTTCCAAGCCTGGACGGCGCACCTTGACCACGACTTCACGCCCGTCCAGCAGTCGAGCGGCATGGGCCTGGCCGATGGAGGCCGATCCCAGCGGCTCCCATGTGATGTCGGAGAAGACCTCCTCCACCGGCCTCCCGGCCTCCTCGAGGACGATCTCCTTAACGTGCACGTCGGGGATGGGCGGGACGTCGGCGTGAAGCAAGCTCAACTGCGCGAGTGCATCGGCTGGCAGCAGATCGGGTCTGGTCACGAGAAGCTGTCCCAACTTCACGAACATCCCACCCGCTTCCTCGAGTGCCAACCGTGTGCGTCGAGCGATCTCGGCCGGCGTACGCGCGGAAACCTCTCCACGTCTCAGACCGAGGAGCGGTGCGATGCCGTGATGCGTTGCGATCCGGGTCACCTGCAAACCTCGGACCCACATCCGGATCCATCGCCCCAGGGTCCGAAATGGTCGGAATCTCCGGTGAGGGGGGTCACGGTGAGGCCTCGAAGCGAACATGAGCTCGAAGAGGACCATCACTGCCATCGTGGCCGGCACGGCTAGCAAAAACCCCAGAGCGAAGAACTCGGTTCTGATCGTCGAGAACGAGTCGAAATTCTCGAGATCGCTCACGAGTACGGCTGCGGCGCCGATGGCCCCGAGTTGAAACCCGATGAGCGTGGCAATGATGGTCCGGCCCCAGGTCAGCTCGCGGACTCCCAAGAGCGCCCTGGCCAGCCAGGCGAACACAAGCAGTACCGCGAGGTTGCGGAGGAGCTCAACCATGGCGCGCGAGGCTACGTCACCGCTCTCTACCGGAGTGGCCGGGTCGGCGTTTTAGTTGAGCGGACTTCCGGACCGAGCCAGACCGCCACCAGCGAGGGGGCCGCGGGTTCAAATCCCGCCAGCTCCACTAAACGCCCTGGTCAGGGC
>JBAPYG010000188.1:0-1531 GCA_049284615.1 Acidimicrobiia bacterium | reverse complement strand
AGTGTCTCCCCGATGCAGACGATGGGCTGCATGGCCGCTCCGATCACCGCCTTGACCTTCTTGTTGACGATCTCGTCGGTCTCACCGAAGTGCTGGCGACGCTCGGAGTGACCGACGATGACGTGTCTCACGTTGAGCTTGGCCAGCATCGGTGGAGAGATCTCCCCGGTGTAGGCGCCGGACTCGGCCCAGAACACGTTCTGGGCCCCGAGACCGATGGGGATCCGGTCTTGTTCGAGGACTACCTGGATGGAGCGCAGCGACGTGAACGGCGGGGCCACAACGACCTCGACACGCTCGTAGTCGTCGGTCTCGAGACGGTAGGAGAGCTTCTGCACCATCTGGATCGCCTCGAGGTGGTTGGCGTTCATCTTCCAGTTGCCGACGATGAGGGGGGTGCGTTCGCTCATTTCACCCATCTTTCCAGAACTGCCACACCGGGCAGAATCTTGCCTTCGAGGAGCTCGAGCCCGGCTCCCCCGCCGGTGGACAGGTGGGTCACGGTGTCTTCGAGACCGAGAAGACGCAAGGCGGCCGCCGAGTCGCCGCCGCCCACCGCGGTGAAGCCGGGGCAGTCTCCCATGGCCCGGGCCACCGATTCGGTCCCGTTGCGATAGGGCTCCCATTCGAAGACCCCCATGGGGCCGTTCCAGAAGACACGGGCCGATTCCCGCACCAACAGGGCGAAGTCTTCGGCGGTCTCCGGTCCGATGTCGAGACCCATCCAGTCGTCGGGGATCTCGGTCACCGGGGTCACGTTCCACTCGGAGTCCTCCGAGAAGCTGTCGCCCACGACCACGTCGGTGGGCAATGCGATCCGCTCGTCGTCGACGAGGTTGCCGACGCTCTCGATCATCGACTCTTCCACTAGCGACTGGCCCACCTCGTGACCCTGCGCCTTGAGGAATGTGAAGCACATACCGCCGCCGATCAGCATGCGGTCGACCCGGGGCAGGAGGTTCTCGATGACCGCGAGCTTGTCGGAGACCTTGGCTCCTCCGAGGACGACGGTGTATGGATGGTCAGTGTCGGTGAGCAGACGGCCCATTGCCTTCAACTCGGCGTCGAGCAACGGCCCGGCCACCGACTTCACCAGCTCGGCGACCCCCACCGTGGAGGCGTGGGCGCGGTGCACCGACCCGAAGGCGTCCTGGACGAACAGGTCGAAGTCGTCGGCGAGTCGTGCCGCCGTGGCGGGATCGTTGCTGGTCTCGCCGTCGTCGAATCGGGTGTTCTCCAGAACCGTTATGTCGCCGGGCTCCTCGAATCGCACGTCGAGGGCGGTGAGACCATCCATGAGCTCCGCCACCGGACGCAGCGACAGCGACGGGTCGTCGCCTTTGGGACGTCCGAGATGCGAACACACCGTGACCGCGGCACCCTCGGCGACGAGACGCTCCAGAGTGGGCAGGGCCGCCCGGACCCTGAAGTCGTCGCCCACCTGGCCCTCGTCGAGGGGCAGGTTGAGGTCGGACCGGACGAGGACACGTGAGCCGGCGACGTCGACGTCTTCGAGAGTCAGGTATTCGGG
>JBAPYG010000187.1:0-3931 GCA_049284615.1 Acidimicrobiia bacterium | reverse complement strand
CCGGTCCGGAGACGCTCGAAATGAGCGCTGACCGACTCCTCGGCATCTACTCGCGCTCCGTCCAGGATGACGCTCACCGCGATTCTGGCGAGCTCGTCGGGATCGTGGTCGCTCTGGGAGAGCTTGGGCGATGGGCGGAACGACTTTGCCGTGTTCTGATATACCTTCTGGAGCATGGCGCCCACCTTGCGAGTCTCGACCACCTCGATGACGCCGGCTTCCTCCAGCATGTTGAAGTGGTAGTAGAGCCGTGTGGGTGGGACGTCGAGATCCTCGGCGATGTCCCGCACCGACTTCGGCTCGATGAGCCGACGCAGGATCCGGAAACGCATCGGGTTGTTGAGGACCTCGAAGACTGCGATGTCCTCGACCTCCATGACGTCTTTTGGGGCCATGCTCACACCGCCGCGTTCGACAGGGTGGTGACCGGCTCGGTGACGAGACGTCCACCGACCCTGATCAGGAGCTGACCGAGCACAAGACGGATCCGACGGGAGCGATGCCGTGCCGGGGTCATTTGTGCTCGCAGCTCAGCGGAGCGAAGCCGATGCAGATGAGCCGCCGTGCTCACGCTTTCCCTATACATGACACTTCCTTCTTCTCTCGGGCCCGGTCGAGCCCGTCTCCCCATTATGTTCAAATGATTTGAATGTTCAAGCGATTTGAAAGATAGCGCATTCAATTGAAAGTGGGGGTTGTTGAATGCCTACCCTGCCGACGAATGCGGTTAGGGATCGACCTCGATGGGGTGGTGGCCAATTTCACCAAAGGCTGGATGGAGTTCTACAACCGCCAGCATGGGACCGACTTCGTGGTGGCCGACTCGAAGCGATGGCACGACCTCGTCGAGCTCACCCACTTCGATGACATCGATGAGTTCTGGGATTGGTCGTCAGACCTCGACGGTCACTCTGTGTTCTGGCATCTCGAGCCGTTCCCTGGCGCCGTCGAGGCACTGCATAGCCTGACCGACGCCGGGCACCGAGTGATCATCATCACGACGAAGCCGGACTTCGCCGTCGGGGACACCTACGAGTGGATCGAGCGTCACGACATCCCCGCTGACGAGATCCACATCCTCGAGGACAAATGGCTCGTGGAGTGTGGCGTCTACCTCGACGACGGGCCTCATGTCCTCCCTGGCCTCGTCGAGAATCGGCCCGAGGCGACCGTCTGTCGTTATGTGAGACCTTGGAACGACCCGGTTCCCGGGGCGCTGGATGTCACCGACTTCGACGAGTTTCACGACGTGGTCGACCGACTCGCCGCTACATAGGCCATCTGGCTAGCCTCGCAATCGATCGCCGATCGGACCTGGGAGCCGGGCAGAGACCATGGTTCGACGATCACCATGGGAATCAAGGAGCAAAAATGAACCGAAAGGCCCTATGGGCGCTGGTTGCCATTCTGGCCCTCGTATTGGCTGCGTGTAGCCCCGCGGACGAAGGTGGCGATGAGACCACGACAACGGCGGAGACCACCGAGACCACCGAGGACATGACAACCACCACCGAGGCCATGACAACGACGACCGAGGAGATGGTCGAGGTGGGCAGCGAGGCCCATCCGATTCAGGTTCTCTTCGTCCCGTCGGTGGACCAGGCCGAGATCCTCGCCGGGGGCGAGGTCCTCCAGGAGACACTCGAAGCGGAAACCGGTCTTCACTTCGAGGTTTCGGTCCCGACGTCCTACGCCGCCGTCCTCGAAGAGATGTGCGCGTCCCCCGACGACACCATGGGATTCATCCCGGCACAGGCCTATGTCCTCGGTAGCGACAAGTGCGGCATCGAAGTCGCCTTGAAGTCGCTTCGTTTCGGGTACACCGAGTATTGGACCCAGTTCATCGTCCCCCGCGACTCGGACATCGAGACGCTGGACGATCTCAATGGCACGACTTGGGCCTACCCGGATACCGGCTCGACATCGGGTTTCCTGGTGCCGAGTGGCATGTTCGAATCCATGGGGATCGTCGTTGGCGAGGAGTCCGAGGTCGGGAGTCACGATGCTGCCGTCCAGGCCGTGTACGACGGCTCCGCCGACTTCGGCACGACCTTCTACTCACCGCCCGTGGACAGCGAGGACAACTCACTCTGGGACGGTGACCCTGACAACGGTGACGTCCCCGACGACCTCGTCGATTCGTGCGCCCTCGACGCAGATGGGGAGATCCTCTGCGGTGATGACTTCTACCCGAGAGATGCTCGTCGCAACATCCGCGAGGCCGCTCCCGACGTCATCCAGCGGGTGAAGATCCTCACCCTGTCGGACCCGATCCCCAACGACACGTTGTCCTACTCACCGGACTTCCCCGACGAGTTGAGTGAGCAGATCAATGCCGCCCTGGAGGTGTTCGCCGCCGACGACCCGGAGGGGTTCGGCACAGCTTTCGACGCCTACTCGTGGTCCGGGGTGGCGTCGACGACAGACGCCGAGTTCGACTCGATCCGGGCACTGCTCGCAGCTCTCGGATTCACCGAAGACGACCTGTAGGCCTGCGACCGATCGGAGGTGGGGCAGGCAACTGCCCCACCTCGATCAATCCAGTCGATGCTGAAGGTCGAGCACCTCACCAAGGTCTATGACAACGGGACCGTCGCCCTCGAAGATGTCAGCTTCGAGGTACCCGACGGTCAGTTCCTCGCAGTCATCGGTCTCTCCGGGTCGGGCAAGTCGACCCTGCTGCGGTGCATCAACCGTCTCATCGACCCCACCGAGGGTCGCATCCTCTGGAACGGTGAGGACATCACCAATGCCGGTCAAGAGGAACTGAGGAGGATCCGCCGCCGCATCGGCATGGTCTTCCAACACTTCAACCTGGTTGCCAGGTCACGCGTCGAGACGAACGTCCTCGCCGGCCGTCTCGGTTACACCAACCCGGCCCTCAGCGTCCTCAACCATTTCTCCGCGTCCGACCACGACAAGGCCCGGGCCGCCCTGGAGAGGGTCGGGCTCGCCGAGAAGACCCGGTCGTTGGCCTCTGAGCTGTCGGGGGGCCAGCAGCAACGGGTCGGCATCGCCCGAGCCCTGGTGCAGAACCCGGAGATATTGCTCGCCGACGAGCCGGTGGCAAGTCTCGACCCGGTCCTGGCCCACTCCATCATGCAGCACCTCGAGTCCATCAACGGCGACGGCGTCACCGTGCTCTGCTCACTTCACTTTCTCGACCTGGTGCACAGATACTCGGACCGCGCCATCGCCCTCTTCGACGGTCATCTGGTCTTCGACGGCCCGCCGGCCGAGATAGACGACGCCAAGTTCAAGGACATCTACGGGCACGAGGCCGAACGGGTTGGCTGATCCCAAGAAGGGCCGCCGCCGTCTCTGGCTGATCCTCGGCATCGTCGCCGGAATCGTCATATACGGGCTCGCGGTGGAGCGCACCGGCGTGAGCCTCGACGAGATCACTTCCGAGAGCCGGCAGAACCAGCTGGTGCGGATCATCCGTGCGCTGGCGCAGCCTGAGCTGGTCACCTACGACTTCGAGGACGACAACACCGACATCGAGTTCTTCATCCCGTGCCAGGACGCCCCCGAGGCCCTCACCCAGGGTGGGGTCAGCATCGATGCCGACTGTGGCGACCCCGAGGACATCGTCACGGTCTCAGGAACCGGGTTCGAGCCATTCGTGAGGGGCCGCATCCAGTTCATCCCCGATTCGGAGTTCGCCGTGAACCTCCCCCTGGGCAACTTCGAGGCGGACGAGAACGGTGAGTTCGTCAACGAGATCGAGCTGCCGGAGCGGCCCTCGGACAGTCCTCAGACCTTGCGGGTACAGGTTCCCAACCGGCTGGGCACATGGGGCGATCGCCGCGAGGTTTGGACCGATACCAACGAGAACGGCGTTCAGGACCTCGGTGTCATCGAGGCCGACGGTCTCACCGTGATAGCCGAGGGCGTCTCCACGGAGGTGCCGGCGGTCGCACTCCTCGAC
>JBAPYG010000186.1:0-2093 GCA_049284615.1 Acidimicrobiia bacterium | reverse complement strand
CCGGTCCCGGGTCGAACCCGGCGAGCAGATAGCCGAGGAGGATCAGCACCATCACGAGCCCATAGCGCTCGCGCACCGGAACACCCGCCGAACGCTCCTCGAGTTGGGCGGCAAGTGAATCGGGTTGCTGTTCAGCGCTCAGGGGGATCTCCACGCGTCAGCGGACTCGCACATAGAACCAGCTTCCACCGGCCCGTTCGGGTATCTCGACCACATACGCGATCAAAACGACCAGAAGACCGGGACATCCGCCACATGAGAGGTCGCCCTGGAGGATGCCGCCGCTGCATCCCGAATCTCGTTCGCACTGGCCGCACCAAGCGCGACCACGATCAGCCGACCGTCTTCGGGCAGCGGCACGGTCTGGCCCGGTACGCCTCGAACCCGACCGATCGCAGACCGGCCCAGTCGAGCGGCGATGATTCGGGCGGTCGCCGTCCGGGAGCACGAGAGTCCCCGGGGTGGCTCCCGACGGGGTATCGGTCGTGGCGTCGATCTGAAGGGCTTCCAGGATGGTCTTCGATGGCACCGGGTCCAACGTGGTGGCCGGTGAAGGCGGCGAGAGTCAATTCCACTCCGTTTCGTGATTGATGCGCGACGCTCGTCGTCGGGCCGACGCGTCATCGCCACGTGAAAGGGGGCCGTGCCAATCGTTCAAACACCGACGATCGGCGAGTCTGCTCCCGGGCTCTGACCCACCGATCGAGCTGCGGTCTGGAAGAACCTCCCCTGCATCGCGAACAGCCCACCTCCGTCGTTCTGGACGATCTGACCGTTCAGCCATCTCGCCTCGGGCAGGCACATGAGGGCGACTGCTTCCGCCGCCGCCTCCGGGCTTGCCGCCTCACGCAGGGGGTGAGTCTCCTCCTCGGCTCGCTTCAAGGTGTCGTAGAGCGGCCCGGTCATCATCCGGATCGAGTCGGTGTCGATGTAGCCGGGCAGGATCCCGACGGCGGTCACGCCGGACGGCCCCAACTCGGCGGCGAGATAGCGGACCAGGGTCTCCAAAGAAGCCTTGGCCGCCGCCAGGAGACCGTGCGTGGGGATGTAGCCGACGGTGTCCGCCCCCGAGATGGCCACGATCCGTCCCCCCGTCTTCTCCAGGAGGGGGAAAGCCAATTGCGTCATGAGTATGAAGTGACGCACGGAGATGGCGAATGTCTTGTCGATCTGATGCATCTTCAGGCTGAGGAGCGGTTTGAGAGCTGTGGCCGCGGCGTTGGCGATCATGAAGTCGAGACGCCCCACCTGCAATGCCTCGAACGCGGCGCGAACACTCCCCTCTTCGACCAGGTCCATTTGCACGGCCTTGGCCCCGGGAGTCAGCTCGGAGCAGGAGGACACGACTGCCTCAGCGGCGGCCGCCTGTTGTCGGTAGGTGATGATCACCTCTGCACCCCAGCCGGCGAGGTGCCGGGCCGTGGCCGCCCCCAACCCACGGCTGCCACCGGTGATCAGGGCGACGTTCCCCTCGAGCGGGCGATACCCATCGTCCATCGCTGCGACCCTAGACCACCGGGCATCGACCGTTCTGTGTCAGTCGCGGGCGGTCTCACCGCCCGGTACTGACACAGAAGCGGGTTTGCGGCCCGCCCGACCCCGGTCGGACGCGCCCGGCGGCGAAGAGGGCTCATGTCACGTCCCGTCTCGCCCACCATCGGAGTCTCCGGACATCCTCGAACCCCACCCCCTCGTAGAAGCCGGTCGCCGGCCGGTCGTCATCGGTGCAGACACGGCACAGGGTCATTCCCGCCTCCTTCATCTGGGCGAGCCCGTGGTAGAGCAGCGCCCGGCCCGACCCCTGCCGGTGAAAGGCGGGGTGGGTGCCGAAGGGCTCGATCTGTGCCACCCCCGACGCCTCGTCCGCCCACCAGACCATGAACGAGGCGATGATCCCCTCGGGGGCGACTGCGACCAGATCGTGCTCCGCCACGTAGGACGACGATCGCATGAAGTCGACGTACCTCTGTAGGTGCATGGCGGGATCCATGGTCGACTCGAACGCCGCATGAGACGCGGAGCGACGGTTGTCGGCCTCCGCCTCCCCCGTCACCGCCCGCAAGTGCCAGCCCTCGGGCAGGTCGGGCGGGCGC
>JBAPYG010000185.1:0-3747 GCA_049284615.1 Acidimicrobiia bacterium | reverse complement strand
CCGCGAACACGTCCGCCGCCGTCCCCACGGTTCGGTTTGCGATGGCCACCACGTCCATCCCGGGCATCTTCTCGATGATCTGACGCGACATGCCCAGGCCCATGTATCCGGCGCCGATGAGACCGACCCTGACCGGCCTGCCCTCGATGGCCCTGCTCTCCAATGCCTTGTCAACGATGATCATTTTGCTCAACTCCCTCTTGCAGGGGCCAAGACGAGTCCTGCTCGGACATCGGCCCGGGTGGTAGCGGCCACGATATCCCGAAGGCGGGATCGTCCCATCGGGCCCCGGTGGCCGCCTCGGGTGAGTATGGCTCATTGGAGAGGTACCACAGATCGGTGCCGGCCTCGAGTGCTTGATAGCCGTGTGCGGTACCTGGTGGCATGTAGAGCATCGTGCCGTTCGTGGCCGAGAGCTCGGTTCCAACCCACTGCCCCCTGGTTGGCGAGTCGTCGCGGAGGTCGACCGCCACGTCGAAGACCGAGCCCGCAGTGCACCAGACCAGCTTGGCCTCGGCCAGGTCGCCGGTCTGGAAGTGGAGGCCCCTCACGGTGCCGGGGCTTTCGCTGTGGCCCACGTTGCACTGCTTCCAATCGTCTGCGAGCCCTTGTGGAGCGAAGTCCTCTTCACTCCAGACTCTGGCGAAGAAGCCGCGATGGTCGTTGAACCTCTCGAGCTCGATGATGTGCACCCCGTCGATGGCCGTGCTGCTGAACTTCATTGGTGAGCCCCCGAGTCGACCGCTTGCCTATGCGAGTCGACGACACCCCGATCATCTCCCAAGACACACGACTTGTCCAGCTCGGTCGACCAGCCTCTCATGCGATGCTCATGCATTGACCATCGTCTGCGCCACATCGGTCCCGTCGAGGGCCGCCTGCGCGGCATCCTCCCCGGTGACGAATGCTTCGTCGGTCCACTGATATCCCCACAAGCCGTACCGGCCGCAGAGATGGATTCCTTGCTCCCGAACCCAGGGGAGTATGGCCTCGAGGGCTGGCACCTTGTCGTGGTCGTGGATGATGTTGCCGTAGGGAACGACGACGGCGCTCTCGTGCAGGATCTGGTCGGTCTCCACGATGAGCCCGGTTCGCCTGAGGTCGGCGATCGTGCGATCGATCAGGTCTGCCGGCTCCTCATCCAGTGGCTTGTACTTGTCCGAGTAGTAGATCTCCGCCTGAAAGCTGCCACAGCCCGGTGGCGCCATGTTGGGCGAGAGGCTCGATGGGTAGCTCAGCCTGGTGAACACGATGTCGGGGTCGTAGAAGTAGGTCCAGGTGTCCCCGACGTCTTCGCGGTCCACGCCCACGTTGACCAGGACCATGGATGTCGCCGTCAGTAGCGAAGCGGCCTCGATGATGTCGTCCGGCGCCCCGGAGACCATGGGCACCAGCTCCGGCAGGGGTATGGATGAGATGAGGTGCTCGTATTGTTCCTGGGCCCCGTTGGCGAAGCTGACGACGTGTTCGACGGGGTCTATCGCCGTCACGCGGTGGTCGAGCTGCAGCGTCGCCTTCGCCAGCATCGGGTTTATGTAGGAGTTGAAGCCGCCATTGGTCGGGTACCGGTACTTGGTCACGTAGTGGACGTCTTCGGTATCGGGCGAGATTGCGCCACGGACAACCTGCTCCAGGTCCGGTCGGTACAACCGCGGTCCCAACCAGTCGGTGCCCAGGTTCTTGGCGGCAGTCGTGTGGACCTTCACCGCATACTCCATGGGGAACTTCTCCGCGAACGTGTCTCCGTAAGAAGATCGCAGCCACTGTTCGTAGTCAGCGGGCTCTCCCTGTGCGGGGTCGTGGCTCGCGGTCACGAAGTCCGTGATGCAGTCGACCACCAGATCGTCGGGAAGCCCGTGGAGGTTGCAGATGGCCGGGTGCTTGAGCCGGTGGCCCCGCCAGTAGTTGTCCACTATCGCCGGAAGCCTCTCGAACTCACCGTCGACGGCATCGGCCAGGAGGTCCTGGACTCTCTCGTTCTCCGTGAAGGAGACGTGTGGCCCCTCGTCGAAGAACCACTCACCGTCGTAGACATGAGTCCTGGTGTGCCCGCCCGGGATGCTCTCCTTCTCGTACAGGACGGCTTCGATTCCATTCTCCCGGAGCCGGTGGTCGGCGCCGAGCCCTGCCATCCCGGACCCGAGGACCATGTGCGAGATCATCGGATCGCCCCACGAGCAAAGTGATGTCTGAAGCCGAGGAGCGCACACCTCAGCGGATGAATCGATCTCATTAAGTCCCCTTACCTTCGCCCCGAACTGCCGGATCTCAGTTCGACTCACCAACCTAGCAGTCCTCTCCGCAACGCCAAGCCCGCCACGCACAGTGGCCAGTCTCGTCCCATCACCTCGATACCGGCTCAAGGCGGGGGCCTAAGATGCCGAGGGGGTTCAGAGTCTCATGCCTATCCGATCGACCATCGCTGAAGCGCGCCGCCGCCTTCGCTCCGACCACCGAAGCCGCCAGTCACCGGTACTCCGAAGGACTGGCGCCCGCACCCCCGGACCCGCGTCGGAGATCGTGGAATGACACAAGAGCAAACCGAAGGCCTCGGTCTGATCGGCTCGGCCACCGCCAAGGCGCACGGCTATCTCAAGCGTCATCCCTGGCTCCGGAGACGGGTCATATCGGTCTTCAACATCGCCAGGCGTTTCGTGGACACGTTGGGGCGGGCCGACCGCTCAAGACTCGCCGGATATGTCGACCCCCACCAGTGGGTCGAAGACTGGAATGCCGACACTTCGAAACCCGGTGGTGTCATCACCGATGTCATGACGGCCGAGCACGTGGTGAGCGAACCACCTCGAGGGGTGCACGGGAAGATCGAGCCGGAGTTCATTCGCCTCGCCTCGGTCGAGATACCTCAACCGTTCGTGATCGAGATCCCGGATGGGCACGCCCTGGGGGAGAACGGGGCAGTGGCCACACCCGATGGCCAGGTCATCGAGCGACTGTCACGACCCGTCGGGTCTTTGCTCGGCCATCTCCTCGGCGGTCAGGTGGACAACATGTCTCCGCATATCCTCCAGGGCGACTGGGACCGTCGCCCCAAACGCGTGGGCCGGGCTGCCGTCCTCTCCACCTATGTCGGCAGGGGCTACTTCCACTGGCTCTTCGATGTCCTCCCTCGTCTCTCCCTGCTCGAGGCCGCCGGTGTAAGCATCGACTCCCTCGACGCCGTCATCATCCCGAGCTACTTCGCGCGATATCAGATCGAGACGATGGCTCGCTTCGGGATCGGTCGCGACCGGGTCGTCAGCAGTTTCAGCCACCGCCATGTGGTGGCGGACAGTCTCGTGGCGCCCTCGCTCCCGCG
This sequence comes from Acidimicrobiia bacterium, assembly GCA_049284615.1. Taxonomy (GTDB): domain Bacteria; phylum Actinomycetota; class Acidimicrobiia; order Spongiisociales; family ZC4RG35; genus JANQRA01. The sequence goes on along the minus strand of JBAPYG010000185.1, from coordinate 431 downwards.
CGAGACCGGTCTGATCCCCCGTTGGGTGTGTGACTTTCTCAGAGAGACCTACCAGCCGACCCGGCCTGCCGGGGTGGATCCGATCAGTCGCATCTCGATTGTGCGCAGGTCCACCGATCACGGCCTGCTCGGCAACGAGGCTCGGCTCAATCAGAGACTCGATGACCTGGGCTTCGTCCCGGTGGCCATGGAGGACTACAGCCTCGAGGAGAAGGCATGGCTGCTGCAACACGCCGATGCCATCGTCAGCCCCTCCGGTGGTGGCCTGGCAAACGTGGTCTTCTGCGAACCGGGCACGGTCGTCGTGGAGCTTCGAGTGCAGCCTTACCCAGTCATGGAAGCCTGGGACATCGCCAGCCGAATGGACCTCCGGTTCTACGACGTCCTGCCTGACGGGTACGAGCGCTCGACCACGATGGATGCCCTCACGG
>JBAPYG010000184.1:0-3069 GCA_049284615.1 Acidimicrobiia bacterium | reverse complement strand
CGAGCGATACGTGCCGGCCTGCTCGGGTAGCCGTGGGCAGGTTATCGCCCGGGATCAGTCGTTCTGTGCTGACAAGACCGTCGCCGTCCTGGACAACGGAAGCTCAGTCCTCCGCCCGGATCGCCTCAGATCCGCGCGGCACCGTCAGCGACGTCGGCGCAACTGCTTCGCCCGGATCGCGGCGAGCAGACCGACCACCGTCGTGAACGCGAGCAGAACGACTGCCCAGGCGACTCCCAAGGAGAGGACACCATCCGACGCGATGTTCTGGATGAGGTCACCGTCGAACAATCCGGCCAGGAGGCTGAGGAGGCAGACCACGCTGAGGGTGACAGCCGCGATGTAGCCGATTGGAGGCCGCGTGTTTCGCGCGGCTAACCACGCGAGAACAAGCTGTGCCACCCCGACCGGCAGCGGCACTGTGTTCTGGGTGTCGAAGCCCCACGTCTCGCTGAACGAGTTCGCACCCGAGGCGAGGGCGACGAATCCCCCGATCACGTCGCACACCAGCAGGCCCAGCATGGCGAGGAGGAGAGCGCGCCCAGAGGTCACCGACGGCGCTGACTGAAGGCGTTGGAGTGTTGAAGTCTGGTCCCGACCCGGCTCTTTAGGGACTCGCGCCGCGCTTGTTGCACCTTTCGCAACCTGCCAGCTGAGGACGAGGACCACTCCGGCGCCCACGATGTGAAGTGCCGTAACCCAGCTGCCTCGAAATTCCGTCACCCATATCGGCTGGGCGAAGACAACGAGTGCCAGGGCCACGGTGAGCCAGATGAGTCGTCGGCCAACCCGACCCACTAGCGAGGCGATGACGAGGAGGATTGGTGTGAGGTGCAGGGCGATGTATCCGAAGTCTGCGTGCGCGGCCATGCCGGCTCCGCCGAGTTGAGGGAGTCCAAGTCCGGCGAGTGCGAATTGGGCCACGACGCCTGCCAGATAGAGCCAGGCGAGGCCAGCGTAGATCTTGCGAATCAATCCCCGCTCAGCGACCGATTGAGGTTGCACCTCCGATGTCCCCTCCGCCGTTCAGATGCCGAGCGACCACCCTACTAACGATCCCTTTCGCTCCAGCCAAACTGCGAGCAGAACAACTGATGCTGGACGAAAACGGCACACCACCGTCCGGGAACCGGCACATGTCGCTTGGGCTGTAGATCTCACCGTCCCCCGCTGCTTGCTCGTAAGGTCACTGCTGGACAAGCGGAGCCACTGAGCCAGATGAGCCAGCAGTCGCAAGAGGACTGACAAGCAGGCCCGGGGAGGATCGCCGACGTGTCGGGCTGTCACAAGACCCGGCGTCCACCGAGCCGATCTGGAGGTGCTGAACTGTGTGGCGTGTACGACAACCGAAGGGCCACGATCCTCGGTATGAAGTATGTAGTCGTGCTCATGGTGGCTCTTGTTGCGTGTACGCCCACCGGTAGCTCGGCAACTTCGGTGGAGCAGCGGACAGTGACGGAGCCGATCGGCTTCCCGTGTGTGTCACAGTCAGGCGGCATCAGTGGGGACTCCGGTGTGACGGTTGAATCCAACGGCCACGAGGTGTCCGCCGCCGCGGGATGGATTTCGGCAGGCCCGTGCCCGGATGAAGGCGGCGAAGGAGTAGTCAATGACGGCCTTTTCGCTGGCCTGAAGGATCTCGTCGTGCCAGTAGCGGCAGGTGACACCATTCGAGTCCGGGCCCCTGGTTTCAGTGCAGCAGAATTCGAGGCGGCGTGGAGCGGCGCGGATGGTTCTGAGTCGGGCGCTGATGTGGCTGGACTCGAGGCAGGGGTCTGGGAGATAGCTGAACTCCCCGGGACGAGCGGTTCGTATGTCCTGAATCTGAGATTCGTGTACGGAGAGGATCAGGACGCGGCCTTCGCTGTCACCGTGGATCTCCAAAACTGAGATCGCCCGGGAACCGGAATTCTGCGCTATCTGGGCGGTGGGGGACTCTCACGAATTGACCAGCGGATATGTGCTCGTCTGAGATGGCAGGGGGTGGCCCGGCAGAGACTTGGCACTTGGTTACCCTCGCCGAACAGATCCTCATGAGATTGGTCGTCGCTCGCTGCACCGTCGATTACTCGGGTCGCCTGACGGGGCATCTCCCCGAGGCGACCCGGCTGATCATGGTGAAGGCGGACGGAACTCTCGCGATCCATTCCGACGGCAACGCTTCGAAGCCCCTGAATTGGTAGAGCGACCCCTCGTCAACCACCGATCCGTTTTGAGACATTGGTTACCTGATTGCTCGTCTGAACGCGCGCGACCCCGAGCACGACGTGCCGATATCGGGCGGGCCGGGGGGCTTTGTCGCCCGGCATCAGTTGATCTGCGCCAGTAGAACGAGTCTCGCCGAGAGGTTGAGGAGATCATGCCCACACACTTCAGGACACCAGCTGAGACCGCTCGTTCTCCTGTTGCCTCTCGACGAGGTGATCCACGACGTAGCCGGCGTCCCGGCCGATGGCGAACAAGGTGTCGGACAGCACCGAGTAGAGGAACTTCAGGGCCGCGAAGTAGAGGCCGGGCACCTGGTCGACGACACCTCGATTGTGGATGACGTCACCTGCATCGTCGAACACGGGTAGATCGATCCAGGAGAAGCCGGGAGCGAAGCCGGTGCTCCAAACCACGTTGGGCACTTTGAGAACTGTCCCATCCTCCAGCTGTGGGTAGCCGTGGACGACACCCGTTGTTCGACCTACTCGCTCCACTCCGGCGGCGACCAGGTCCTTTGGCTTCACTCGAAGCAGGGGCATCGCTTTGTGACGCATCTTGGAGTGGAACCTCCTGCCCATGGGCGTCCTGCTGGTGAGCACGCGGTTGAGGATGACCCCTCCGACGAACGGCATGAGGATCCTCCCAGAGAGACGTTCCGGTCGGAAGGGCTGGACCGCGCTGGGCTCACCCGAGAGCCAAACCCGTCGCTCCTTGACCAACTCCTTTGCAATCTCGGCGCCTGAGTTGCCTAGACCAACGACGAGAACATCGCCTTCGTCGAGCTGACCTGGGTTCTTGTAGTCTGCGACATGGAGTTGGACGATCCGCGAGTCCAGGTCATTGGCGAACGCAGGTCTCTTC
>JBAPYG010000183.1:0-5675 GCA_049284615.1 Acidimicrobiia bacterium | reverse complement strand
GCCGTGTTCCTGACCTTCGTCGGGACGGAATTCGGCAGCGAAGGCTGGCCGCTCTGGTACCAGACCGATGTCATGGGGGTTCCCCTCCAGTATCTCGTGTTCGCCCTTCTCGTAGCGCTGTTGTGGCCGGTCATGCGCACCCGTCCCCGTGTCAACGTGGTGGAGACGTTGCGAGAGTCGAGAGTCTGGCTGTGGGTGGTCCTGGGTTGGGTCACGCTGATGGTGGCTCTCGTGATCGCGGTTCTTCGCCAGGCTGACGAGCCATTCGCCGACTGGCGCAACTGGGTGGTGCTGGCAGGAGCCGCCGTGGTGGTGGCAAAGCTCCTCTCCGACCGAAGCTGGCGGACCCACGCGCTCACAGATCTCACGATCGGTTACGGGGCGCTGGCCACGATCCACCTCGTCATATGGATGGCGGGGGGCGGGACCCGTCTGTTCGATCTTCGGGTGCCGCTGACCGACGGCTATGACCTGTCTCTCGCGGTTCTGGCGGCCGCCGTCGCAGCCGAGGCATGGATCCGCGGCTTCCCGGGGATGAAGACGGCATACTCGATCGCCCTCCGTCTGTCGTTCCTGACCTCCACTGCATTGGTGATGCTGAGCTTTCGACGAAGCCTCTGGGCGTTCGTGGTCCTCGCCCTGATCGGTGTGGCCATATGGGGCTATCGCGCCGGGGGGTCACGTCGAATCGTGGCCATTCGACTGTCCATCGCATTGGGGGCCTTGCTCGTGATCGCCGTGGTCTCACTCGGCCCCGAGCGCGTCGTCGAGCGCCTCGAGAGCTTCAACCCGACGGCCACCAACAACTACACGGCGACGAACCAGGACCACGTCAACGACCTGAGAGATGCTCTGTCGGTGATTCAGAGAGAGCCGCTCCTGGCTCTGGGCATCGGATCGACATATCAGACCGAGCTCATCGCGGAATGGAAGTCGGAGTCCTTCGAGGTCCACAACGCCTTCATACACTCCTGGTTGAAATTCGGCCTGCTCGGCCTCATCACCTACATCGGCTTTCACATCGCCCTCGGACGTGCCTTCCTCAGGCTCGGCAGCAAGGGGGTGACGGGCTTCATGGCGGCAGGGGTGATCGTGTTCGCCGAGCAGGTCGTCAGCCTGGTGCAGACCTGGCCGTATGGAGGTTTTGGATACACCCTCGGAAGAGGGATCGTGCTCGGCATCTTCCTCGCCTGTTGGAGCCGGGCGTCGAGTGGGGAGACGGTCACAGGCGACGATCGTCTCTCACTGCCCGTGGCCGCGGTATAGATCGATCGACTGATGGACGACCTGTTGGCCAATGGTATATCTACCTGGGGGCAGTTAGCCTGTGATCGATCGTGGATGATTCTTGGGGGGAACCACATTGGACAATTCAGCTCAGACCGGTGCGCGTGACATGACGACGAGCGTGTCGAGCCAGTCGCGTGATCGCACCGTTCTCGGTTCGGCATGGGAATACAGATGGCTCGTGCTGGCCCTGATAGTGATATTCGCCGGGATCGCATACGTCGTGTCCTCGGCCCTCCCGACCAGCAACGTCGCCCGCGCCTCGATCCTCCTCGAGGACCCGACCCAGCAGACCGTGCTCTCCGACGCCCAGATAGCGAGCGACCGGATAATCCAGAACCAGCTCGAGGTCTTCAGGTCATCCGTCGTCGCCGAGCGGGCGGTGGAGATAGCGGCCGAAGAGGGAGTCGATCTGTCCCTGGGACAGCTGCTGACGGGCGCTGCCATCGTCAATGTCCCCGACACCGATTTGATCTCCATCTCCTACAACGGCGCGTCCGAGGAAGAAGCCCTCATTGTCACGACGGCGATGCTTCGCTCCTACGTGGAGACCCGCGCCGCGCAGAGCGAGCAGGCCACCGCGAGGATCCTCGAGCGTCTCGACTCCGCCGCCGACGCACTCGAGGAGGATCTGGCCTCGGTGCAGGCTGAGATCGGCGCAGTGGCCGGCACCAACGACTTCGACGGCCAGATAAACGAGCTGCTCGCCGAGCTCGGAGCTCTCGAGAACCAAATCTCCGAGACGAGCAATGCAGATCAGCGTGCCGTGCTGCTCGACCGCCAGCGTGAGATGGACGAGCGTCTCCGAACACTGCAATTGGCCAAGGAGATCGACGAGGGCAGCAGTGAGCTCGTCGAGCTCAACCAGCGTCGGGACGAGATCATGGGCAGGATCGAGGCGATCGACCTCGAGCGCAGTGACGTCGAGATCGAGGCGCAGTCCGCCGGCGACGGGATCGCCTTCGTCGACGAAGCCAAGATCACCAGTGTCAGCGCCGGTGCGGGGACCCTTTTCACGCTTGCCGTGGGCGCATTCCTCGGTCTCCTGATCGGGCTCGGCTGGGCCTACTCGCTGGCGCAGCGGCGGACGACCATCGACGACCGCATGCAACCCGAGGCAATGTTCGACGTCCCACTGCTCGGCGACATACCCAAGTTCGGCCGTCACGCTTCCGGATCGAGCCTGCCGGTGGTCAACACTCCCAGATCGCCGGTCTCAGAGGCCTTCCGCTTCACCAGCAACAGCATCGAGCTCGCCCTGTCCCGTCGTGGGGGCAAGGGGGTCGTCTTCCTCTCCAACCAGGCCGGGGAGGGAAAGACCGCGCTGATCGCCAACACCGCCCTGGCCGCCTCCCGTCAGGGCAAGCAAGTCCTGGTAGTCGATGCCGACTTCGGGAATCAAGAGTTGACCACGCTTCTCCTCGGCGACGCCACGGGGAGCGGTCTCACCGAGCTGGCCTCGGAGCAGGCCCTGCTCCGCGACGTGGTCAAGGAGTTGAAAGTCGACGGGTTCGGCTCCATCGATGTCCTACAGCGCGGCCAGTTGCCCGACCCGGCGCCCGACTTCTTCGAGCGGGAGAGTGTGAGACGGATATTCCGCGACCTGATGATGCGATACGACCTCGTCTTCGTGGACGTGCCTCCTCTGATGCAAGTCGCCTACACCTCGACGATCGCCAATCTGGTCGAGAATGCGGTGGTGGTGATCCGCAAGGGCGCCGAGCTGCAGTCGGCCCACGACCTGCTCAAGCGGGCTCGCTTCATCGGCGTGGACATCCTCGGGTACATCTACAACTCGGGTGCGAGCGATGATGGTCGACCGCTCATGGGGTCTCTGCGCAATGTCCTCGGCGACCGGGCTCCGAGTGCCAGTGCCCGATCGGGTGGCGAACCACTCGACTAGAGGTGGCCCTCGCCCAACCTCGGGTCGCACGGGTCTTGCACGTCCACACGCGCTACAGAAACCCGGGGGGCGAAGACACCGTGGTGGCCAACCTGGTCCGCTCGTTGGGCGGGTCGGGGGTGGAGAACATCGAGTACTACACCGAGAACCCCACCGGTGTGGCCACTGTGCCCGCTCTCGTCGGATCGGTCTGGAATCGACGACAGGCCTCCGGCCTCTCCCGGGTGATCGACGAAAGCCACCCCGACGTCACTCATGTCCACAACACCTGGTTCGCCTTGTCCCCGGCTGTCATCGCCGCGGCACACGAGCGAGGACCGGTGACCATGACCCTTCACAACTTTCGGGTCACGTGCGCCAACGCCTCCCTGTATCGGGCAGGGGCGGTATGTGAACGGTGTGTGCAGGGGAGCCCGCTCAACGGACTCCTCCTCAATTGTTACCGAGACCCGATCTCATCGGCGTTCGCGGCAGCGAGTGTGATGGCGCACAGGAGACGGGACACCTGGAACCGGGACGTCGACCGTTTCTTCGTGCTGAGCGAGTTCGCCAGGGGGATCTTCGAGACCGCCGGGATCGATCGAGATCGGATGCAAGTGGTCAACAATTTCGTCGCCGACCCGGGACCGCGCCCCACGCCCCCTTCAGACTCGGACTTCGTTCTCTACGTCGGACGTCTCTCCGAAGAGAAGGGGGTCGCCGACCTGGCCGAGCGCTGGGGTCGCTTCGGCCCCAGTGACCTCCGCCTGGTCGTCTGTGGTGAGGGGCCCTTGCGGGCGGGGATGCAGGACATCGGAAACATAGAGCTCAGGGGGTGGGCGGACGCCGGGGAGGTGTCACGCCTCATGCGGGAGGCCCGGGCGCTGGTCTTCCCCAGCAAATGGTACGAAGGTCAGCCCCTCGTGATCCTCGAGGCGTTCGCCGCGGGTCTGCCCGTGCTGGGATCCCGACTGGGGGGCATAGCCGAGCTCATCGGGTTCCTCGGCAGCGAGTGGCAGCCACGTCACGACGTCGACGAGGACTGGGAAGAGGGTTTCGGTCTGCTCTCGACGACAGCAGTTGACCCGGCGTCGGCAGCGGTGCGACAGCGGTACCTGCGAGACCACACCGAGACCGTGGTCGTCGGCGACATCATGGACGGATATCGGAATGCCATCGCCAACCATCCCGTCTGAGCCCCGCAAGCTCCCCGCGATAGCGCCGACGTGCCCGCGACTTCGGACACATTCGCGCTGATGGAACGTCTCTACAGATACGTGAAGTCACACTCCTGGGCCAGCGGGCTCGGCGCCGCCGTATTGGCCATCGGAGAGGCTCTCTGGGCCCACCTGGCCGGAATCTTGCGCGGGCGGCGGCGGCTCATCGAACGACCTGCGGATGTGCTGGGATGGGATGACTGGCCGACCCACCTCGGCGTGGCCGTCCGGATCCCATTTCCGGAGCACGTTGCCCACAGCGCCGCACCCCGAAGTGTCTATGCGGTCGATCCGGTGATGTTTCGCGAGGGTATGGAACAGCGCATCGACCCCGGTTTCGTAGCTTCGATCGACGGAGGGTACGTGTGGCGGGACGGCGTTGTCATGCTCTCGAGTGGCGAGGTGATCGAGGAGTCGATCCTCGTGCCTTCGCGCAATCCGCTGTCGCCAGATGTCCGACTTCCGCGTCCCATCCCATTCCCCGGGAGTCTCTGCGTGCTGTCGACGTCATATGGAAGAGGTTTCTACCACTGGGTCTTCGACTCGATGGCACGGCTGGCCATTGTCGAGGCAGCCGGGATCGAGCCCGACGGCTTCGTGGTGAACTACAAGCACCTGCCATTTCAGAGGGAGTGGCTACAAGCCATGGGTCTGGGCCCGGACCGGGTCCATTCCTCTCTCGAGCTCCCCTTTGCCCTCGCCGACCAGGTCATACTCACCCAGATTCCCGGTCGAGATGGATTGATACCGCGGTACGCAGTCGACTTCCTGCGGAGAAAGCTGCGTGAGCTCTCCCCTGACCGGGATCGCGGGCCGGCGAGGATCTACATCTCCCGGGGCAACGCCGCTTCCAGACGGCTCGCCAACGAAGACGAGGTCGCCCGGGTGTTGAGCAGTTGGGGCTTCGAGACCGTGGCTTTGGAGACGATTCCACTCGCCCATCGGTCGCGGCTGCTCGGAGATGCCGAGATATTCCTGTGCCCCGATGGTGCCGGGCTGACGAGCATGCTGTTCTGCGGGCCAGACACCAAGGTCATCGAGATGCTCACCCATCGCCAACACGAGCCCTTCGGGTTCCACTTGTCGAATCGTCTCGGGCTCGAGTACTTCTACGTCCTGGGTGACTCGGGCCACATCGACATAGAGGTGCTGGAGGCGACGCTCGAGATGGCGGTGGCCTCCCTGGCTTGATGCCCGCCTCCCGCCGAGACGCCGGGCATCAACCCGAGATACCTGCCATGTCCAATGTCGCCGACAGGGCTTCCACCGAGACTTCGCCCGCCGTGAGG
>JBAPYG010000182.1:0-1752 GCA_049284615.1 Acidimicrobiia bacterium | reverse complement strand
GGGCCGCGCCACTCCGTTTGCTGGCCCGGTACTCGCGGTCGAGGAGGGACCAGAGGGTGTGGTCGACCCAATTGCCACGGATCAGGAGCTCCTCGCGGAGGACGCCCTCCCTGGTGAAGCCGAGTTTCTCGGCGACCCGGTCGGACTGGACGTTGCCGACGGCGATGCGCAAGACGATCTTGTGGTAGCCCAGTGAGGTGAACATCTCGTCGAGGAGCAGGCCGACGGCCTCGGTGCAAACACCCTTGCTGGTCTCGTCGGAGCGCACCCAGTAGCCGATCTCGGCGATCTTGCCCAGCTTCGAAACGGTCCAGAACGAGATGTTGCCGATGTGACGCTTCCCGTCTTCGTTCTCCCTCACCGAGTAGTCCCAGGCTCGGTCCTCCTTCCAGGCGTTGATCGACTCCCTGATGAAGGCGGTCGTGTCGGCCGACGTGTAGTCCATCCGGGCCCAGGGCAGCCACTGGTTGAGATCGGGAAGCGACGCCCTGATCGCCTCGTCGAGCGTGCTGGCGTCGCGTCGGCTGAATCGCTGCAGTGTGAGCCGGTCGTTCTGGATCAGCGGGCGGGGCACCGGGTCAGGGTACCGGGCGGCTTAACCTGCACAATGGCCATGTGGGACCAGCTGAACCTCGTCGACGACTACCCGGAGCCGGATGAACGGCCGGTCGCGGCCGTGCTGGCGCCTCTGTACGAGGACGAGCACGGGGACATCAGGGTGGTCCTCACCAAGCGGCCCGACACGATGCCGACACATGCCGGGCACATCGCTTTCCCCGGCGGCCGGCCCGACCCGGGGGACGACGGTCCTGTCGCCACCGCGCTGCGTGAGGCCCACGAGGAGGTGGGGATCGAGGAGGGTCAGGTGGAGGTGCTCGGGTTCCTCCCTCCCATCGACACCGTCGAGTTCTCGCTGCTGGTCGTCCCGGTGGTGGGTCGAGTGGCGACACCGCTGGGTCTGGTCCCGTCGGCCCGGGAAGTGGTGCGGGTCCACACTCCGAGACTCATCGACTTGGCCGACCCGGACCGATGGTGGCACGTCCCCTGGAACGGATGGAAGGTCTGGTACTACGACCTCGAGGGCGACACCCTGTGGGGTGCGACCGGGAGGATGGTTCGACAGCTCGTCGGCCTGGAGGAATAGGCCAGAAGACCCCTCTGCCACCTGGGGTTTCATGCCGAAGTGTCGGTGTGAGATCGAGCGCCCCCATCGCGGCGCAGCAGCGTTTCCATCGTTACGTGGCAGTGCTCTTCGCGACCACGGTGCCACTGGTGGCAGCCGTCGAGTTCTACCGCGCCCTCGACGGCAAGGCCCTGCCCTGGGCACGTCTCGCCGGGCCGTTGGCCCTGACCGCATGGGCGGTGGTGGTAGCGCGGGCCAAGGAGCCAGACTCGATGCCTCTGGTATTGGGCGCAATGTGGTTCATCGGCTCACTGGTCGTCGTCGAGGCCTTGTTCGACGTGGACGTCACGTCGTTCGACACGGCGACCACCTTCGGTCTCATGATGCTGTTCGCAGTCCTCGCCGGAACCCTGTCGATGGGAAGTCGTCTCGTTTGGGCGGGCGGGCTCGCCGGAGCCGTCGCCGCCTGGGTGGTGACCGTCGGTGTGCTCAACGGTGAGCCGATCGACGCCATCGGAGTGCGGGCGGTAATCGCCGTCGCCGGAGTCGTGTTCACCACGGCTCTGGTCGCCGAGCTCTACGACCAGTTGAGCGAGGCCATCCAAACCCACGACCGGGCTCGTCGGTTG
>JBAPYG010000181.1:0-8316 GCA_049284615.1 Acidimicrobiia bacterium | reverse complement strand
CGGCCAGATAGTGCGCGACGGCGGGCTCGTGGAAGACGACATCCACTACCAGGGCGGATCGATCGTCGAATCGCCAGGTGACGGCCCGGTGATCGACGCCGACGGGCTGATCGTCGCCCCGGGGCTCATCGACATCCAGATCAATGGAGCGTTCGGACACGACTTCACCCAGGACCCGACGAGCATCTGGCGCGTCGGGGAACGGCTCCCCGAGCTCGGGGTCACAAGTTTCGTCCCCACCGTGGTGACCTCACCGGCGGAGACCACCGACCTCGCCATCGACGTCGTCGCCCACCGACGACCACTCGACTACCGGGGTGCAGACGTCCTCGGTCTCCACTTCGAAGGCCCCTGGATATCCCCCGACATGCATGGGGCCCACAACCCGAGCCACATCGTCGATCCCGACGCCTCGGTTGCCCGGCGTTGGGCCGAGTCCGGCGTCGTGCGCATCGTGACCCTCGCCCCCGAGCGGGAAGGTGCCGAGGCGGTCATGGACATCCTGACCCGGGCCGGAGTGGTGGTGTCGCTAGGGCACAGTGCGGCAACGTTCGACACCGCCCGACGAGCCTTCGCCAACGGAGCCGCCTTGGCCACCCATCTCTTCAACCAGATGAGCCCGCTGCATCACCGGGATCCCGGTGTGGTCGGTGCGTCGCTCCTCTCGGGCCTCCCGGCGACGCTCATAGTGGATGGCCTGCATGTGTCGGCCGGCGCCCTGGAAGTGGCCTGGCGCCTGCTCGGCGAGAAGGGGACAGTCCTCGTCACCGACGCCATGGCTGCGCTCGGTCTCGGTCGCGGCACCTACCCACTCGGTGACGGCCCGATCACCGTCGGCGCCGACGGCCCCCGTACCTCTGACGGAAGACTCGCCGGAAGCGTCGTCACACTGCCCGAGGCGATTCGCAATCTGGCAACCACCACCTCGGCCGATGTGCCAACGGCGATCCTCGCCGCCACCGAGAACCCGGCGAGGGTCCTGGGGCTGGTCGATCGCGGCACACTCCGACCGGGGACGAGGGCCGACTTCACGTTGCTCGACGAGCGAGGCCGCCCCGTCTCCACGATCATCGCCGGAACGACCTTCGCCGCAACGTAACCATTTCGCCCATCCCGCGGTCAGATCGATTGGTAGCTTGGGCGGCGAAGCGAAGGAGGTAGAAATGGAAATGGAAGCCTTTTGGACGATCATCTGGACCGGGCTGGTGGCCGGAATCATCATCGGGCCCCTGGCCCGTCTCGTGATCCCGGGCCGTCAGGGCATGTCGGTGATCATGACCATCCTGGTGGGTGCTGTCGGCGCCATCGGCGGAGGCCTGCTCTACGAGGTATTCGGAGGTGAGAACACGTCAGGCATCGACTGGATACGTCTGGCCGTCCAGGTCGCCGTGGCCGTCGTGCTCGTCCTCCTCTTCGGCATGATGGGTCGCAACAGAGCGGCCACCTGAACCAACCTCGATTCGATTAGCAGACCGGCCGCCCCTCGAGGGCGGCCGGTCTATTTGTCTACATTGTCCGACATGGAAGACGTCTCGATCGACATCCCCGGGGGTCGGATGAACGTATGGCACCGCCCCGCGGAGGGCGGAGCACCCACGGCCGTGTTGGTTCATGGGCTGAGCGGGACCTCCCGGTGGTGGACCTCGGTCATCGAACATCTGCCGACGCGCCTCGGTCTCATCGCACTGGATGTCCGCGGACGCGGGGGCAGCCATGACTCACCGCCTCCCTACGACCTGGCGACGATCGCAGACGACATCGTCTTGGCCCTCGACCACTTCGCGATCGATGGGGCCGTCGTGGCCGGGTACTCGATGGGCGGCTGGGTCGCGGCGATATTCGCCAAACGGCATCCGGAGATGGCGAAGAGGGTCGTCCTCATCGATGGCGGACTCGAGATGCCGCTACCCAGGGACGCCAGGGCCGACGAGGTCATTCAATCCGTGGTCGGCCCCTCGCTGGCGCGACTCGATGTCGAGTTCGCGACCAGGGAGGCGTTCCTCGAGTATTGGAAGGCCCACCCGGCCCTGAAGCGGCACTGGGACCCATCGATGGCGACCGCCCTCGACTACGAGCTCCACCCCCGGGGCGGGAGTTTCGCGGTCCGAATCAACCCGAAGGCGATCGAGGAGTCGGCTCGCCAGATCACGGTGGACCCGACGACCAGGAATGCCGGCCTAGAGGTCCTGGTCCCGGCCCATCTCATCGTCGTGGAGCGTGGAACGGCCGATCAGCCGGGGGGCATGATCCCACTTCAGACTGCCGAGTCCGCGGCCACGAGATTGACCAACCTCACGATGGAATATCTTCCCGGGGTCAACCACTACACACTCATCCTGGGCGCCGGTGCGTCCGCGGTCGCCTCCGCGATCGCAACCCCCTAGCTACCGTGCCCGGGGAATGACATCGATCACCAAGACCATACGATTGTCGGGAAAGGCCGGAGACTCCATCGAGGACGCGGTGCGCACCGTGCTGGCCAGGGCAGCGACCACGATCTCGGACATCCACAAGTTCGAGATCGTCAAGGTCGGAGGCGAGGTGGACGACTCGGGAGCGCCCACCATGTTCACGGTCACACTCGACATCACCTTTGGGATAAAGGACTCCGTCGAGCACGGATGACACACTGAAGAGGCCGCGCCCTCGGGGCGCGGCCTCTTCACATCGGTTGGTGGTTGCGGCTAGCGAGAACGCTCGCGGGCGACGTTCACCTTTATGGCGCGACCACCCATGTCGGACCCGTCCAGTGCCTCGATCGCGGCCTGGGCCTCGTCGTCGTTGTCCATCTCGACGAAACCGAACCCGCGGGATCGGCCGGTGTCACGGTCCGATATCACCTGGGCACGGGACACCGTGCCGTATGGGGCGAATAACTGCTCCAGCTCGGGTGAGCCGGTCGTGAAGGGAAGATTCCCCACAAACAGATTGGTTGCCATTGCTGCTCCTTCGTTGAGCTGTTCCCGTCAGTTCGTATGCACCAAGCGTCCGGGACCGGTGAAAACCGATCGCCTCATGCAATCTCCGACGGGCAGGAGCGCACGGGCCAGGCGTGGCACCCATTCCGGGTGCCACACATAAGAATAACCAATATCGGCGGCGAGGCGCACCCCGATTCGTCAGATCTCTCGGTTTAGGCTCAACGGGCTGATGAGCCAAACCATCCACCGGGCAATTCGTCTCGCCCTCGCCTCGCTCCTGGCAGTCGCTCTGATCTCCCAACTCCTGGTGGGGATGAGCCGATCCGACCTCTCCGTGGTCAACTTCTTCAGCTACTTCACAGTGTTGAGCAACACCGCCGCGATTGTGATGCTCGTGCTCCTGGCGGCCCGGCCCGGACGAGACGACTCCGTGGCGTTCGCGGTTTTTCGGGGGGCCGTGACCGTGTACATGACCGTGACCGGCATCATCTATGCCTTCGTGCTCGCGCCCCACCTGGCCGATGTCGCCGTTCCCGAGCCCTGGATCGACTGGTCGATCCATGTCGTCGGCCCGGTGGCCGTAGTACTCGATTGGCTCTTCTGGCGGCCCACAGTGCGCATCCCCCTGCGAGCCCTCCTGATTTGGCTGGTGTTCGCGGCGGCGTATCTCGCCTACACGGTCATACGCGGAGCGATGGCGGGCTGGTATCCCTACCCATTCCTCGACCCCGCCGAGTCTGGTGGGAATTGGGCCGTCGTCCTCTGGTCACTGGTCGTCCTCGCGGTGATCCTCGGGGTGTCGTTCCTCGCACTCTGGTGGGTGAACCGGTCCCACCCGGACGACGTCGACAGCTCGTGAGCCCCACACCACCACCACCGAGGTCGCTCGGTGATGGGATCCACCTGATCCCGGCACCCTTGCCCTACAAGTCCCCGCCGTGGGTCAACGCATACGTCGTCGAGTCGAGAGAGGGCCTCATCCTCATCGACTGTGGCACCGACTGGGAGCCGGGACGGAAAGCCATCTCCGACGGCTTCGCTGCATTGGGGCTCGACGAGAGAGGTGTGCACACCCTCATCGTCTCCCACCTCCACCCGGACCATGTCGGCATGTCCGCCCGTATCGTCCGGGAGATCGGCTGCCGGTTCGTGATGCACGAGCGGGCGTCACGTCTGGTCGCCCGCTACAACGACACTCCTGGATTCGCTCGACGACTCGAGACCCTGGCCTCGGCGCACGGAGCTCCGGCCGAGGTCATCGCCGCCGGGCGGCCGGAGCTGCGGCCCGATTTCATGCCGATGATCGATCCACCCGATCACGTCGTCGACGACGGCGACGAGATCGACCTCGGCAACGGTCGGAGGCTTGCCGTGGTGCACACCCCCGGCCACGAGGAAGCCCACATCTGTCTTCGCGATACCCGCACCGGGATCCTCTTCTCCGGGGATCACATCCTCCCCCGCATCTCGCCGGTGATCATGTACAACCAGGACACAGACGATCCTCTGGGCGACTACATGCGCTCGCTCGACAAGCTGATCGCGATGAACATCGGGCTCACCTATCCAGCCCATGGCTCGCTCATCGACCAAGGAGGTGAGAGGGCCATCCAGATCCTGCTCCACCACCGCCGACGGCTCCACGACATGGCAGACCTCGTTGGACAGGGCGCGGTCACCGCCTGGTCGGTGATGACGAAGTCCTTCCGCCCCAATCTCGGCCCGATCGATGCCCGCCTGGCTTTCCTCGAGACGGTCTCGCATCTCGAGCATCTCAGGCTTGCCGGCCAGATCGACCACCTCGACCGTGACGGCGTCGTCTACTACCAGGGCGGATAGGTTTGCATTCAGCGATTTCTGTACAAATATGAGACCACGCGGTCACACCGCTCACCCTGGGAAGGATGAATTCGATGATCTTTGGATACCTGGACGCCGGGTCCGGAAGCCTGATCCTGCAAGCCATACTCGGCGGCGCCGCCGGAATCCTCGTGGCCTTCAAGGCCTGGAAAGCACGTCTCACGGGCAAGAAGGCCCTCGATGAGACCACGGCCGAGACTGACGACCAGCCCGTAGCGACCGAGTCCTGACAGACCCGTGCCCGTAGCCGACCCGGGCTCCTTTCGGGATCCCGCGTCTCACATCGTCTTCGACGGCGACCGCGTCCTGCGTCTTCTCGACGAACGTGGCCTCCAGGGTTGGGAGGCCCTCTCGGCCAGCAACTTCTTCACCAGGGCGACCGGCGACGGCCGACTCATCGCCTCCGAGCCGGTCGATCACCCGGGAGTAGCCGGAGCGCTCGAGCATCCCCCCATCCCATTCATCTCGTACCCATACGAGTGGACGTTCTCGATGTTGAAAGACGCCGCCCTGCTCCAGTTGGACCTTCTCGCCGAGGCTCTGGCCGACGGGCTCACCATCAAGGACGCCACGCCCTTCAACATCCAGTTCATCGAAGGTCGCCCCGTATTCATCGATGTCGGCTCCTTCGAAGCCTACGCAGCCGGCGAGCCGTGGATCGGGTATCGCCAGTTCACCCGACAGTTCCTGTTCCCACTGATGCTGCGCGCCTGGGCCGGTCTCCCGTTCCAACCCTGGCTGCGCGGGAACATGGAAGGCCCAACGGCCGCGGAGATGAAGAGCATCTTGTCCTTGGGCCAACGAATGAAGCCGGCAGCCATGCTCCATGTCTCGTTGCAGGCGAGGATGGAGGAGCGGATGTCCGGCGCCGCCGTGAGGGACCAGTTGAAGACCGCTGGTTTCAGTGCCGACCTCATCCTGGCCAACGTCCGGAAACTCCGGAAACTGGTCTCAGGTCTCGACTGGGACTGGTCGGGTGGGGGTTGGGTCGAGTACGAGTCGTGCGACCATGTTGGACGGGACCGCGTCACCAAGGGCGAGTTCCTGACCAGGGCGATCACCACACACGGACCCGAGCGCGTCCTCGACCTCGGCGCCAACGACGGCTACTTCACCGAGATCGCCCACGGGCAAGGGTCGGTTGCGATCGCCGTCGACGGAGACGAAGAGGTGCTCGAGGCGCTCTATCGCCGGGGAACGAAGGTGTCACTGGCACTTGGTGACCTGACCAACCCTTCACCTTCCCAGGGTTGGGCGGGCGTCGAGCGTCCCGGTCTCGACGAGCGCGCCCGGCCCGACCTGGTCATCGCCTACGGGCTTATCCATCACCTGGTGTACACCGCGAGCATCCCGCCGGTCTCTGTCGTCGAGTGGCTGTCCTCGTACGGATGCCCCGTCGTGGTCGAATTCGTCTCACCCGACGACGAGATGGTGGCGAAGCTGACAGCCAACAAGACCGCAGCGGAGCTCCACCAGGGCCGAACGCGGAGCGAGTTCGAGGAGCTGTTGGAGAGTCGGTTCATCGTCGTCGACACGCTCGACCTCGGGGAAGGGGTCAGGGTCCTCTACCACCTCGTCCCCCGGGCTCCTCAGGACTGAGGAGACAACGTGGCCGGATCGGCCACCGCCACATCAGCGAACTCCGCGACCACGGTCAGCCGGCTGATCCCATCGGGCACATCCGCAGCCGACACGTGAACCTCGAACCCGGATCGCAACAGATCCTCGCTCTCGAACCAGCGCACGACGTTGGCATTGTCGACGTTCGGTTCACCCGAGTACAGGAGCTGGTCCCCCGCGAACACATAGAAGAGGTCGGGCACCGACTTCGTCGAGACGTCGGCAGCCCAACCCTCGAGCTCCCAACCATCGTCGACGTGGGTGACCCGGTCGACCTGGACTCGACGGGACCCTTCGGAGACGAGGTCGAGCACATGACCGTCGTCGGCGACTAGCTCGACGGTGATCACATCGGACTCTCCGGCCAACCAGCCTCCATTGCCGTCAGGCAGCAAGATCTGTATGTCGTTGGCGCCGTCGGGCACGAGGTCCTCGGCGACCAGGCCCGCCAGGGTCCCGCCCGAGACGCTGTCGCGGGTCATGTGCCCGACACCGGCGACCACGTCGTCGACGACGATGAGCACGTCAGCGTTCTCGTCCGAAATGTCCGCTTCGACACGCCCAGTCACCACCGTTTGCACCTCGCCCGCAGCCCGATCGACTTCGGTCAGGCTGGCTCCGAGGTCCAACGACCACCGCACGCCGCCGGTCGATGCAATGGCCAACTCCGTGGTCGGCGTTCCCACCATCTCCCCGTACGGGCCGACCTTGGCCACTCCGATCCAACTGGTCTGATTCGGGACCCACTCGTGGTTCCGCTCTACCTGACCGAAGAGAACGGCGAGGTCGGTGCTGGCTCCATCACCGTTGCAGCACCATCGCAACGGATGGTGTGGGCGCTCCACGTCCAGAGTGGCCAGCGAGGTGCCATCGAACTCCCAATCGGTGTCGATGTCCAGGACGTCGACGATCGTGGGAAGCACGTCGACGCCGAACGCGGGGAGGTCGACCGTCTCGCCCCCGGTCTGCCCGGGGTACTTGATGAAGAGGGGAACCCTGTAGAGATCGTCCCGATTGTCGTCATAGGGCCAGCGCCGGTGCTCACCCGGAACGAAGGACGCACCGTGGTCGGCCACGACGATGACCATGGTGTCATCCCAGGTGCCCGTCTCGACGAGATGATCGAGCATTCGCCCCAGCATCACATCGAGGAACCCGATCTGATAGAGATGCCGCTGGAAGCCGAGCAGTGCAGGAGCGGCGTCGGCACCCCATCGTCCGTCGCCTTCGACCCCGTCGACCTCCGTGTACTCCTCCGGCCTCTGGTATTGAGTCCCCGACGGGTTGAGGACCCAGGGAACATGGGGGGCGCGGAGGTGGGCGTAGCTCAGAGTCGGCGGGCTGTCGTCGTCGATCCCGTTGATGAGCCGCTGCACCCAATCGACCCACTCCTCACGCTCACCCGGAGGCGGAACCGGCAGGCGATCTATATCGACGCCGCCGCCCGCCGGTGTGTCCTCCTGACCCAAGAAGCCTTTCCAGGCATTGTCGATGCTGGGAAGAGAGTCGCGCACCGCGCCGGGCAGCGTGAGGTGCCCGTATACCACCCCGACGTCCCGCAACAGGTTGCTGAACCGGGCCGGTGCCCGCCCTGCGTAATCGGGGCACGTCTCCTCCGGGCACATCTCGGCGACCCACTCGATCACGTGCATGTCGTAGGTGTCGCCCACCAGCGTGAACAGGTTGTCGGGATGATCGACGAACGAAGGGCTCTGACCCGCCTCACCCTGCACCCCGCTCAATATGGCCGGGACACTCTGGGTCGTCGCTATCGAGTCGGAGAGGGCATTGCGATACCACGTGCCCTCGTCGGCGAGGCGGGCGAAGTTGGGGAAGAGCTGCTCGTTCACGGTCCCATCGAGGTCCATGATCGATGCCAGCGGCATCTCGTCGAGTTGGAGCATGACGACGTGAC
>JBAPYG010000180.1:0-3144 GCA_049284615.1 Acidimicrobiia bacterium | reverse complement strand
GAACAAGGCCTGACCACAGAGCAGCTGATGGCGAAGCTCGAAGAGCTGGACGCCCGCGACGGCGTGACCGACGGTCGGATGACCAGCATGCCGACCCCTTGCGTCTCGTGCGGCTCCAAAGTGCCGGCCGATTTGACCAAGTGTCAGTTTTGCGGTGCCGAGGTCCCGAACGTCGACGACCACCCACTGGGTCAGATCTGACGCCCGATCACGGCACGAGGACCGGCACCGCCGTGGCGCTGCCCCGCACCGTCAGGGGCTCGTCCTGGTCGACGAAGACACCGAGGAGACCTAGTTGCACCGCAGCCGTGAGCGTGACGCTCACCTGATCTGGCTCGACATCCACCACCGTGCTGATGATGTCGACTCCCTGCCACGCGATGGCGGTGTCGGCCAAGTCACGGGCCCTGGCTGGGGCGAGGACCAGCTCCCCGGTGGTCCGGTAGACCTCCTCGTCGATGCCGGAGGCGGCGGCGATCGCGGCCGAGTCGGCGACCGAGGCGAGCTCTCGCTGCAACGCCAGCGCCCTCCAGTAGTCGAGGGCGAGCCCCCCGAACGTCAGGAGGAGCATCGAAAGGCCAAGGACCCAGATCGTCACGGAGCCTCGATCCGATCTCACGGGCCCAGACTTCGATACAGGTC
This sequence comes from Acidimicrobiia bacterium, assembly GCA_049284615.1. GTDB lineage: Bacteria > Actinomycetota > Acidimicrobiia > Spongiisociales > ZC4RG35 > JANQRA01. The sequence goes on along the minus strand of JBAPYG010000180.1, from coordinate 2,502 downwards.
GATCGGCTCGGCGTGCCCTGCCGTCACCCACAAACCGCCGACCTCACCCCAGGGTGTCGAGACCAGCGGTGTCCACAACTCGACGGTCAGACTGATGACCGAGCCGCGTACGAAGGCACAGGCCCCTGCTTGGCTGCCCAGAGCCGTCGCCTCGGCACCACACCAACCCGCTCGCACCAGGGAGCGCTCGATGTCCAGGCTGCGACTATCGGCGACGATGCGCTCCAACCCGGCTTCCTGACTCAGCTCGAGCACGGCGGTCCGCGCCGCCTCGGCCGCCAGGGCTTCGGCTTCGACCCGTCTTTCCGACCACGGCCCAAACGCCGTCACGACGAGGGCAACCGGAAGTAGCAGCACACCCACCGCCATCGCCAGCTCGACTGCGGCGTGGCCGTCCTCGGTCATGGTTCCACCACCGCCTGGCTCGTGAGGGAGATGGCGAAGTCTGGAGTCAGGGGCGTCCACGACTGGAAGGCTGCCGACCCGGTGGCGGTGACGGTGACCCCGTCCGACTCGCACGCCAGCACGAGCCCGTCTGACATCCGACCTCCGAGAAGGTCGTCGACCACGGATCGAGCGGTCGATTGACACGCGGCGACACCGCCGACGGTGCCCGCGCGGGCGCCCTGCTCCAACGCAGAGCGCAGGGCGCCCTTGCCATACTGAACCACGATCAAGTTGGCGAGGGCGAGGAACACGACAAGGGCCAGCGCCGATGCCAGTACGAACTGGACCGATCCAACCCCTCGGTCTCCTACGCCCCGAGCAGCTGAGCGCGAATCCACCCGACTACATCGACGCCAAGAGCCTGGAGAGCCCCCCAGATGACCACGAGGGCCGCTATCGCCAGGGCGGCGTTCCCCATCAGCTCGGCTGTGTTCAATCCCCGGTCGTCGTTTCGCATGGCGGTTGACCATGCCTTCAATGCCGGCAGCATCTTGCCTCCTTCATTGCCAGCCAGTTATCAGGTACGGAAGAGGGGCGGCCACGAACAGGATCAGCACCGGGGCGAGGATGGCGATGGTGGGCACCAGCATCGCTGCCCGGCGCTTGGTGGCAGTTCGCTTGATGGATTCGCGTCTCGTCTCGCGCACGTCTTCGGAGAGGGACAGCAACGCCCCGGCGAGGTCGGCACCTCGTTCCTCGGCCGATGCGAGAAGCCGATACGTCCTGGAGCAGAATGGCTCCGGGGTGAGCTCGGCGATGCGCCGGAAGGCATCCGGCCCACGCCACCCCGAGCGATGAAGTCGCAGTGCCTCCTCGAGCTCGGAGACCACCTCGCCCCGGCCGCGTTCAACGGTTGCCTTGACCGCCTGCACCACCCCGCCGCCGGCGCGCACCCGCATCGCCAGAAGCTGATTGACCGTGTAGATCTCGATCTTCATGAGCTCCCGTCGGGCCTCGATCGTCTTGCCCAACCGCCCCCGAGTGCGACTTGCGCCGGCCACCAGACCGAGACCGACGAGGAGAGCACGCAGCAGCATCGACAGGCCGAGGACCTGTCCGACTACAAGTCCGAGCCCGAGCCCCACCCCCAGGCTCTTCAACTGGGCCATCCTGTAGCTGGTGATCATCCGGTCCTCTGACAGGCCCGGATACCACCCGGCCTGACGCAGCCGCACGAGAGTCTCCATCGCACCAGAGCGGTCCAATCGCGACCCCACCCAGTTCGCCAAGTCCCTGGCCATGGGGCCGAACACAGAGCCCACAGGCCCCGACGGCGACACTCTTAGCCCGAGGGTGCTCAACGACGGAGTCAGATAGGGAGCGACCCGACTGCGCAGCCGGCGCGGTGGAGGCATCACCGCCCAAAACGCAAGCCCCATGGCCGAGGCGGTGAGGGCCGAGGCGAGGATCATCAGGGGGGTCATCGACTCGGGCCTCCGAAGACGCGGGGCTCCGCGGGTTGGGCGCCGAGCCGGGAGGCGATCACGACCCCGATCAGGCTCATCGCGCCGCCAATGCCCACCACCATCAGTCCCGCCGTCGACGAGTAGAAGTCGCGGAAGGCCCCCGACCGTGCCGTCATCGCAACGAGGACGATCCAGGGGAGGATGAAGACGACGCGGGAGTTGATCTTCTGTTCCAGGGCCTCGGTTCGAACCTGCTCCAGGGTCCAAAGATCCCTCGTCGTGGCCTCGGCGAGATCGCCGAGTATCTCCGGCACCACGGTGCCGCCCCGCTCGTAGGCGAGAATCAGGACCTCGATGATGCGGTCGGCGGTTGGATCGGCGATGTCGTCCTTGACTAACTCGAGAGCTGTGACGACACCGAGGCTCCGCGAGTACACATCGAAACCCTGGAACGCCTGGCGCAGCGGCTCGGGACCGAATGCGGCCATGTTCTCGATGGCCGACGGCAGGGAGGCCCCCGACCGGACCGAGGACAGCAGGTCTCTCAAGCCGTCCGGCCATGCTTCCTGGACCGCGGCCAATCGCTGTGCCCGCTTCCTGGTGAAATAGGCCTTGGGCATGGTCGCCACGACCACGGCCGGGACCAGCG
>JBAPYG010000179.1:0-3898 GCA_049284615.1 Acidimicrobiia bacterium | reverse complement strand
GTCCATAGGTTACGAGGCCCCGGTCGATGTCAAATCATCCTGGCTGTCGGCAGCCGCCCGCCTGGAGTCTCGTTGTTTCAGCCCGATGAGGGCAGCAGCTCGTCCCAGGGGATGCCCTCGGCGTCGTCGAGCAATGAGGCCAGCCCGGCGAGGTCGGTCGGCGGGTTCGACCGCCAGGGCACCGTGGCCACGTTGGCGCCGTAACGGCTGGAGAACTCACCACGTGCGTCGGCCTGGCGGACCGTCTCGGCGCTCCACTGCTCCACGATCCGGGCGACGCCGGCGGGGAGGTCGGCGGCGGGTGTGACGCCGGCCCACTCGAAGGGGAGCGCTCTGTTGAAGACGACGGCAGCGGGGACCGAGGCGAGCTCGGGGAGCTGGCGAAAGAAGCGCACCGCCTCGGTGACCGGTGCCGGGTCGGCGGTGGTCACCACGAGGATCGATGCCTGCTTGAGCACGCCCTCTATCTCCCTGCCCCGTCTCGCCACCCCGTCATAGGTCGTGCGCAGGTCGATGAGGAACTCCGACACCCTCTCGAGGAGGCCCGAGCCGAGGATCGAGTCGGCGACTCGGAGCATGGGGCGGGCAGCGCGGTCGTAGAAGAACCGGCGCCCGGGCAGGGGGCCACCGGTGATCCAACGGAGGAGCCGGCCACCGACGAGGTCGGCCATCTGGGCCGGGGCGGTGAAGAAGTCGATGCCGCCCCCGGACGGCGGGGTGTCCACGATGACCAGGTCCCAGGCCCGTGCCTGGACGAAGGTCGCGGCCTGGTCGGCCGCGGCGTACGCCTGGGATGCCGGAAAGTGCTCGGACGCCGCCTGGAAGAACTCGTTGTCGGCGAGGCGGATGGCCACCTCGGGGTCGGCATGGCGCATCGCCACCGCCCGCCAGGATGCCGCCGAGTCGAGCATGGCCGCCCACAGATTCGGCTCGTCACTGTGTGGCTGAGGCTCATCGCCCAATTCGGCAAGGCCCAGGGCGGAGGCGAGACGCCGGGCGGGGTCGACCGTGACGACAAGCGTCCTGACGCCCTGGCGCGCCGCAGCGACGGCGAGGGCGGCTGAGAAGGTGGTCTTGCCCACCCCGCCGGCGCCGGTGACCAGCACCGTGCGTGTCATCGCAGCGCCTCCAGCTCGTCGCTGATGTGTGCCGCCACCTCGGGCGGGGTGAAGAGACCGAACATGTAGGGGAGGGTGAGGTCGGGAGGCAGCTTTTCCAGCCACCGCTGTTGCTCGGACACGAGGGAGGTGTGCAACGTCACCATGTCGGCGGCGATGCCCTCGTCGGGGGCCTCGACCGTGACCGTCTCGAGGATCCGGTTGGCGATGACCGTTGGTTGGGGCACGGCGCCGCTCTCCTCGACCCAGGAGATGGTCTCCATGGTCTCGGTCGTCGGCAGCTCCTCGGGGAGGGTCACCAGCAGCAACGTGGTGAGATCGGGATCGGACAAGGTGGCCGCCATCCAATCGGCCTGATTCCTGATCCGCCCTGCGGCGACCAGCTCCGAGATGCTCTGGGGGGCCCTCAGGTAGCTGGCGATCTGGCCGGTGGGTGGGGCGTCGACGATGACCAGATCCCACTTGTCCTCCCTCACCTCCCAGAGGATCTTCCCGATGGTGACGATCTCGCGCACGGCGGGCGCCGCGGTGGCGAGGGCGTCGAAGGCGCGCGCCACGGCGCCGAAGCGACCGATCCCGGGAAGCTTCAGCTGCAGCTGCAGGTACTCGAGGAGGGCCTGGGAGCGGACCATCTCCATGGCATGGAGCCCTGGTCTCACCTCTGTCGGCTCGAAGGCCAGCGGCCCGGTGCCGAAGTGGGCGGGAAGGCCGCCGCCGGACTCCATTTCGATGATGAGGACCCGCAGCCCGTGACGTTGGGCGAGAAGGGCAAGACCCGACGCCACGGCCGACTTGCCCACGCCTCCCTTGCCGGAGACGATCACCAGACGCTTGTCGAGCATCCGGTGCCCCGTCTCAGTCGCTGCCCTGGAGGGGGATCTTCAGCACGAGGTGAGCGTCGTCGATCTCCCAGGAGGCACTCGCCACCAGGGCGTAATCGGTGTAATCGGTCTCGGCCTGGTTGAGGAACTTCTTCCGCTCTTCCCCCGCCACCGGGGGGAGCGGCCGGTCACGGACCGCCTGGGCCCGCTCCTTGTAACGCTGGAGCATCGCGTCGACATCGAATTTGGCCATGATGGAAACCGTAATCAACTCGACCCACATTCAGATGTCGCGCCCTCGGCGAGGTCGTGAAAACAAGACAGGGGAGTGACATGGCACGACCTGTCACTCCCGGTACGCTGGCCCGGTGCGGCAGTACCACGACCTCCTGAATCGGGTCCTGGACGACGGGGTGGAGAAGTCAGACCGGACCGGGACCGGCACTCTCTCGGTGTTCGGGCATCAGATGCGTTTCGACCTCGCCGCCGGCTTTCCCCTGGTAACGACGAAGAAGATCCATCTCCGCTCGGTGATAGCCGAGCTCTTCTGGTTCCTGCGCGGCTCCACCAACGTCGGGTGGCTGCAGGAGAGGGGTGTCTCGATCTGGGACGAGTGGGCGGACGAGCAGGGAGACTTGGGGCCGATCTACGGATACCAGTGGCGTTCCTGGCCGACGCCGGACGGTGGGAACGTCGACCAGATCGCCAGGGTCGTGGCGTCGATCAGAGAGACACCCGATTCCCGCCGTCACATCGTGAGCGCATGGAACGTGGCCGACGTCGAGGAGATGGCCCTGCCTCCCTGTCACACACTCTTCCAGTTCTATGTCGCCGAGGACAGGTTGAGTTGTCAGCTGTATCAGCGGTCGGCGGACATCTTCTTGGGGGTGCCCTTCAACATCGCCTCGTACGCACTGCTCACCCACATGGTCGCCCAGGTGTGCGATCTGGAGGTTGGAGACTTCGTCCACACCCTGGGTGACGCCCATCTCTACCTGAACCACATCGACCAGGCCCGGCTCCAGCTCGAGCGCGAGCCTCGCCCGCTGCCCACGCTGCGACTCAACCCGGCGCTGAAGGCGCTCGACGAGTTCGACATCGACGACGTCGAGGTCGTGGGCTACGACCCCTACCCGCTCATTCGCGCTCCCATCGCGGTGTAGCCGAAGTGCGGACGGTGATCGTCGCCGCCGTGGCCGGCAACGGTGTCATCGGTGTCGACGGCGACCTTCCCTGGCGGATCCCCGACGACATGGCCCGTTTCAAGGAGCTGACCATGGGCGAGGCCCTGGTCATGGGTCGGGAGACATTCGAGTCGATTGGCCGGCCTCTGCCTGGTAGGACCACCGTCGTGCTCACCCGTCGGCCCGACTGGTCTCACCCCGGGGTCGAGGTGGCGCACTCCCTGCAAGAGGCCCTCGACATGGCGTCGTCGCTCGGTCTGGACGTCTTCGTGTCGGGCGGGGCCGAGGTGTACCGCGCCGCGTTGGATGTCGCCGACCGACTCGAGTTGACCGAGGTCGACACCGAACCGCAGGGGGACACGTTCTTCCCCGACGTCGACTGGTCGAAGTGGCGTGAGGTCTCCCGTGACCCCCATCCAGGCTTCACCTTCGTCACGTACGACCGGGTTTGACCCCGTCCGAACCTCCGAACCTCCGAACCTCAGGTAGTACGTGCCATATATGGCACGTACTACCTCGAGAAAGCGCCCGGCATCTGCCGGGCGCTCATTCTCGAGAGCCTGGGTGCCATATATGGCACCCAGAACCTGAGGTTCGCAGTGCCATCGGCGGCGATTGCAGCGAGATTGGGTGTGGTTCCTGTTTACCTTGTGGGCGTGGCCGTCTTCTTCGTGAGAGTCGGGGTGTTCCTGCTGGTGGTGACGGCAGTCGCCATCGCGATCGTGCCCATCCTCGTGCTCATCGACCTTCTCGGTGGCGGCACCGGCTGGGGTCT
>JBAPYG010000178.1:0-11536 GCA_049284615.1 Acidimicrobiia bacterium | reverse complement strand
GAGTCCATCGTCTACGACCTGGGGCAGGTGACGATGAGCATGATGCTGGCAGCTGCCGATCTCGGCATCGGCTCTGGCCATTCGTCGGTGCACGACCAGGACGTTGCTCGCAGAGTCCTCGGATTTCCCGATGGGTACTACTGCGCCTGGCTGATCGGGCTCGGCTATCCGGCAGATGCCGACCTCACACCCCTGACGAGACCGGCGCGCAGAGACCTCTCCGATCTGGTGCATTACGAGACCTGGTGATGGGCGCCCTGGGCACCCCTCGGGGTGACCCAGGCTTCTCTCAGGGTCGGCCCCTGATGTGCGCAGGAGTCTCGCCCCGGAGGATGTGATGGACAGGCGACGAAGGAGAACGAAGTGTTCACCACAACCGCCAAGACCAGCCAGAGGCGACCCCAGCGAGATCGAGGACGGGGCACCCTTCTCTCGGCTCTCTTCGGTCTCATCGTCCTGGGCTCTGGGTTCGCTGCGCTGGCATGGTTCGTCCCGGTTACGAGCGGGAGCCGTCAGGAGACGTTCCAGGGCGACGTCGACCGTCTGGTAGTCGAGGCCGCCGGGGACGTCACCGTCGTGGCCGGCGATTCGACGGGGGTCACGGTCGAGCGGCAGTGGGCGCTGAACCGGACACGTGACGCCGAGGTGGAACTGTCGGATGGGGTGTTGACCGTGAGAGCCACCTGCTCGCTGCTTGCGATTCGATGCCGCGCCGACGTGATGGCCACGGTCAGCGAGGGAGCAGAAGTCCTGGTCACGTCGGACAACGGCTCGATCTCGGTCACCGGGACCACCGGGGGCGTCGAACTCACGACATCTTCGGGAGACGTCCAGGTGGCCGACGTAGATGGCGTCGCCATCCTGTCCACCTCAACTGGAAGTGTCCTGGGCCGGCTGAGGAGCCACGATGTGACTGCCTATTCGTCGTCGGGTGATGTGGAATTGTCGGTCACCGGTGACATCGACCGGCTCCGCGCGGAGTCCAGCTCAGGTGTCGTGAATCTCCTCGTGACCGACGACGTCTACCGAGTCGACGCCGAGGCGTCCTCTGGAGAGGTGACGGTCGGTGTCGCCACCGATCCCACTTCGGAGAGGCTCATCACTGCCTACTCGAGCTCGGGTGACGTGACGGTTTCCCCGTTGGGCCGCTGAACTGAGGAGACATCCGATCAATCGACCGGCTCGGGCCCTTCGATGGGATCGACTGCGATCGTCGCACGGACTATCCAGAGCCCGGAGTTGTGGTCGGAGATGTAGACGTACCCGCCGTCGGCATCGACATCCCACACCATCGGAGTGCGTGTGCCCTCGTCTGAGCCCGACCACCACCGTTGCGGGTCGAAAGCGGGGGCGGGCACGAAATTGGCCAGTTCTGCCGGGTGCTGGGGATCGTCGAAGTCGACGATGCGAATCCCACCGGACAGCCAGGCCGACACACCTGTTCGAGTCCCATACGGGGTCGACTCGTGAGGGACCAGGAGCTCGGGCTGGACGGAGGCGCCCTCCGGAACCTCCGGCTGGTAGTCGGCCACGACTGTGGCCGGCCCGCCCATCAGGTCGACGACGAGTTGGCGGCCGGCGGGGGATCCGTCCTCGGGTGAGGCGAGCACCTCGTCGACGATCAGGAATCGATCGCCGATGAGCTCGCCGGCCCGAGTCTCGAGTGCGGGCACTGCGCCGGCCAGCGTCGCCGAGTTCCATGTCTCCATGGGAGCCGTCGTCACGGAGACGTCCACCACGGCGAAGCCACCCCGCGTGAGGTCGACGGCGAGAGTCTCGTGATCGAGCCAGGTGACGTCCCGTCCCAGCTCGCCCAGCAGTGGCTCCGGTGCCGGCTCGGTTATGCCATCGACGACGAGGCCAACACCGGGTATCCAGGTGCCCGGAGCGGGGTCGGTCTCACCGGGGAGATCCGTGGCAGGGGGTTGCCACACCGACACCGGGAATGGCCGGCCCGGCTCGCTCATGTCGAAGATGCTCACCGTGTCGATGAGGCTTGCTCCGTCCAGGCTCGCCTGGCGTCCCGAGATGGCGAGCAGCACGCGTTGGCCGGAGACAGAGACATCGAGCGACTCGACTCCCGTGGCCGTCCTGGGGACCGATGTCAGCAATTCGGGCTGGCCGGGGTCGTCCAGGTCGTAGACGGCGAAGCCGGCGAACTCGCCATCGGCCGTCGCGCTCATCGTGTCGCATGCCATCAATGCCACGACGCCGAGGCGTCCCCGGAAGGACTCGGTCGCCACGTTGCCGACCCACAGGGAAGCTGCCGCGCTCCCTGGAAATGTGGTGTGGTCGGCGAACGCTGTGATCTCCTCCGGATCGGACACATCGGCGAGGTCGAATACGCGAACACCCGTGCCGGGGCACCGCTCCTCGTTGCCCCACGTCCCGATGTACGCATACCCGTCGAGCGCCGCGATGTCGGCGTTGAAACCGGTGCCCGGATCGAGGTGGGCGATCAACTCGGTGTTCGCGGCTGTCACTTCGTCGTAGTCGACGGTGGGGAGCTCCAGGGTGTCGGAGGCCCTACGCGCAGCCTGCAGCGCCGGATACGGGTTCGCCCGATAGCCATCGGGCTGATGGAGCTCGAAATGGAGGTGAGGTGTCGTCTCCTCGGCGTTCCCACTGTCACCGACATAGCCGATGACCGTTCCGGCCTCGACACGGGCACCGACCTCGATCCCCGGGCCAAAGCCGACCGTGAGGCCATTGTCGGTCCCGGGTGAGTCGTTGTTCAGATGGACGTACACAGACCTCCAACCCGATGCGTGCCTGATCACCACGTAGAGCCCCGCCAGCGGGCCGTCTCCGAGACGCTCCACCACACCATCCCCGACGGCGACCACCGGCGTGCCCCGGTCGGCGATGATGTCCGTCCCGTTGTGGCGCCGAGCGCCCCCGTCTCGGTCTGCGCCGTAGGTGTCCCGATATGTGGCCCTCCCCACTATCGGGAAGACGATCGAGGGCAGAGGCAGCAGCTCCGGTTCGAGGTCCTCGTCCTCACCCTCCAGGGGGTCCTGGTCGGACAGGGTCGTGGTCGTCGACGGGGGCATCGAAGTCGTGGTCGACGACGCCAAGGTGGTGGACGTCGAGTCGACGATGGTCGTGGTGCTCGACGCGATGGTCGTGGTCGTGGACTCGGTGGACTCTCCGGGCGGGGGTTCCTGTGCCATGGCCTGTGCCGGGAGGAGGAGAAGGGTGATCAGGGCGACGAGAAGGCGCGCTCGTCGCCCGCCGTGTCCGCGCATCGACGTACGGCGGGGAGGGATCGCTCCCCCCGGACCACGGTCGCTGGCGAAATCGAGGGTCGCCTCACGGCGATCTCTCAACTCCATGCTGGGCTCATCGCCCTCAAAAGTAGCCGTTGCGTCACCACGTTGCGTATTCGAGGGCGACGATCACACCAGAATGAACACCACGGCGGAAATAGCGGTGACGAACGCGAGGGCGCCGAGCACGGCCGGCCACAGCCGAGCCGACTGGAACTTGCCCTCGTCGAGCAGGTGAGCGACCCGCTCGTAGCGAAACACCGAGTACACGAGCATCACGGCACCGACGGCGATGAGGATGAGCCCTCCGATCTGCGTCGACACCCTCTGGTCGGTGAACTTGGCGACCAGCACACCCAGGCCGATGAACGCCAGACCGGTTCGAAGCCAGGCCAGAAAGGTCCGCTCATTGGCGAGATGGTCGCGAGCATGGCTTCCTGTGTTGTCGGTGGGGGCCCGGGACGGCATCGGAGCCCGAATCTAACCATCGGGCAGAGGACGCGATCTGCCATGGCACCGTCAGATTCCTAGAATATGACGTCGAGCTGTCGCCAAGACAGTCGAGGGGACGTAGCTCAGTCTGGAAGAGCACCGGCTTTGCAAGCCGGGGGTCGTGGGTTCGAGTCCCATCGTCTCCACCACTCTCGCGTGGCGGAATGCCGGCCCCACCGGTACCGTTCTCATCAGCAGGACCAAGGAGTGTGATGAGAAGCGCAGTCATCGTCGATGCCGTTCGAACGCCCACCGGGCGTCGGAACGGTGTGTTCAAGGACATTCATCCCGTGGACCTCGCCTCGGTCCCCCTTCAGGCTCTCATCGAGCGAAATGACCTCGACCCCGAGCTGATCGACGACGTCATCATGGGCAACGTCTCACAGACGGGCGAGCAGGCGTACAACGTGGGTCGCAACGCTGCCCTGGCCGCGGGCTTCCCCGAATCCGTGCCCGGGGTGACCATCGATCGGCAGTGCGGATCGTCACAGCAATCCGCCCATTTCGCGGCGCAGGCGATCATGGCCGGCGCCCAGGACATCGTCGTTGCGGCCGGGGTGGAGAACATGACGCGGGTCCCGATGGGCATCACCGCCCAGAACGGGCCCGGGCTCCCCTTCGGGGCGCGAATGCTCGAGAGGTATTCCCATGGTCTGGTCCCTCAGGGCATCTCGGCGGAGATGATCGCCGACAAGTGGGCGATCGGGCGCGAGGAGCTCGACGAGCTGTCACTCGAGTCGCATCATCGGGCCGCCCGGGCCACCGAAGAGGGTCGGTTCGAGGGTCAGATCATCCCCGTGGAGATCACTCTGGAAGATGGTTCGACCGAGCTGGTGACACGCGACGAGGGGATCCGCTGGGACACATCCCTCGAGAAGCTGGCGTCGCTCCAGCCGGCCTTCCAGGCCGACGGTGTGGTCACGGCCGGCAACTCCTCCCAGATCTCCGACGGTGCGGCGGCGATCCTGATCATGGGTGAGGACAAGGCCGATGAGCTCGGGCTAACCCCCAAGGCTCGGTTCCACACCTTCTCGATGGCCGGTGTCGACCCGGTGATGATGCTCACCGGGCCCATCCCCGCCACATCCAAGGCCCTCGATCGCTCCGGGCTCGGCATCGACGACATCGACCTGTTCGAGGTCAACGAGGCGTTCGCTTCGGTCGCGGTCGCCTGGCGCATGGAGCACGGAGGCACCGACCCACTGGCTCTGTGGGACCGCACCAACGTGAACGGCGGGGCGATCGCCCTGGGCCATCCTCTCGGCGCCTCGGGGGCGCGTCTGCTCACGACACTCGTCTGGGAGCTGGAGCGCACCGGGGGCCGGTATGGCCTGCAGACGATGTGTGAGGGCGGCGGCATGGCCAACGGAACGATCATCGAGCGTCTCTGACCGGGGCTATCTGGCTCGACGTACTCGTTGCCCTGCTCGTCGGGGTCGCTATCTGGCGTGTCTCGATCGCCATCATCCGCATGTTGTCGACACCCCCTCCCGAAGTCGATCCCGAGGACATCGTGACCGTCGATCAGGACTACAAGTGCACCGTTTGTGGCGCCGAACTGACCATGCGAGCGGTCAACCCGGCCGAGGACAAGCCCCCAAAGCATTGTCGCGAGGAGATGGTGCCGGTTTGGCGTGCCAACTAGTTACACGATTGTTCTTTTCCCAAGGTTTCTCCACAGACTGTTGAGAATTACACGTCTGTAACCTCCCGGTTACCTCGACTCGGCATCATCTCCAGCGACTAGCCTCGCCGCCGAATGCCCGAATCGAAACGACGCAAACCCAAGAATCGACCCCAGTCCGCCAAGGCGGCGGAGGCCGCAGCCAAGGCCAAGGACCCCAGCCCCACCTGGTATGTGGCGACGATGGCCGGTCTCATGGTGGTCGGCGTCCTGCTGGTGCTGGCTCGATTCATCTTCCAATGGCCCCAGACGATGCTCTTGCTCGGTCTCGGCGCCATTGCCGCCGGCTTCCTGATGACCACCAACTACCGCTAGCCGCCCCGCGCGCCATCCTGAAACCTCAGGTTCTGTGTGCCGTATATGGGTCTAACGCTCTCGAGAAGACGTAACTCATCGGCAGATGTGCGATGGGGGTCCATTCTCGAGAGCGGACGGGTCATATATGGCACCCACTACCTGAGGTTCGACGTGCCGCTGCGCACGTAGAGTGACGGTGTGAGACGGATGTGGTTGGTTGGGGTGGTCTTGGTGGTCTTGGTGGTCGGATGTGCCGGGCTGCAGGGAGCCACCGACCAGCTCATGGATCGAATCCAGGACATCGACCTCGAAGCCACGCTCGAGGACATGACTGACTGCGAGAATCTCGCCGACACCTTCGTGGGCGTGGTCAAGGACACGGTCGACGACATCGACGCGGTGGCCGCGGAGCAGGGCGTCGATCCTCCGATCTCCGATCTCCGTGAGATGGTCGACGAGCTCTCGGTGAGTAGGTACTACGACATCGCCGAGCGTCTCGGTTGCAGTCGCCTCCAGGCCCAGCTCGACCTGATCGACAAACTGAGGGGCCTCGAAGCCGGTACCTCGAGTGGTGACGACTTCCTCGAGGAGATGGTCGACGCTGCGAAACAACCCTGAACCACGCCTCAGGGGAGAAGGCCTAGGGGGTCGTCGTCGAGGACGGGACCGTAGTCGTGGTCGGGGGGACGGTGGTCGTCGTGGTGGGCGGCGGCGTGTACTCACCGAGGGTCACCGTCACCGTGTCGCCCTGGTCGGCGGTTGCACCGGGGCCTGGGGCCTGGTCGACGACGCGGCCATCCTGACCCTGGTCCGCCACCGGCTGGCGGGTGTTCGTCACCCGGATGATGAGATTGACGTTGTTCAGAGCGTTCGTGGCCTGCTGCTCGGTCATGTTGGTCAGGTCCGGCACGGTCACCGGCGAGGGGCCGAGTGAGACGACCAGGAGGATCGTGTCGCCGGACAGCACCTGTGTCCCGGCGACCGGCTCGGTCCGGATCACGTCGCCCTCGGCGACGTTGTCGTCGAACTCCTCGTTGACTGTGAATCTGAGACCGAGGTCGGTGAGCTCGCTGATGGCGTCGAGCTGGGAGATGTCGGTCACATCGGGGAGAGTGACCACCTCGGGGCCTGACGAAACCACCAGGTCGACGGGGATGGCCGGGCTTATCTCCTGTCCGGCGACCGGGCTCGACTCGATGACGAAGCCTTCGGCGATGTCTGGATCCGGGCGTTCCTCGACGTTCCCGACCACCAGCCCGGCGGCCTCGATTGCCCTGCGAGCCTGCTCCTCGGAGAGACCGACCACGGGGGGAACCGAGATCCGCTCAGTGCCGGCGGACACGTACACGTCGATGGTGGTCCCCACCTCGACCTCTTCGCCCCCCGGGGGGTCGGTGCGTATGACCTCACCAACCTCGGCTTCGTCGTCATTCTCGAACAGCGGATTCACCACGAGGCCATCGGACTCCAGCAACGCCTTGGCCTCGTCGAACTGGAACGAGACGACGTCTCGCACTACCACCAACTCCCCGTCGTCGCCCCCTGTGCCCAGGTTCCACATCACGAAGAAGAGGATGCCGAGTGTCACGAGGAGGCCGAAGGCCGTGAGGATGAAGGGAAGCTGGGATCGAGGCTCGTCTTCGATCTGGCGATAGACCTCGTCTGGTGGAACTGTCGCCGGCGGCACCGTGGAAGTCATCAGCCGGGTCGCGTCGTCGCCGTTGCCGACCCCGTTCGGGACGGGGACGATCGGCGGGATCATGACATTCTCCCCGGAGAGCACCGCCAGCAGATCTTGACGCATCTCGTCGGCGGATTGGTACCTGGCGTTCGGATCCTTGCGCAGTGCCTTCATCACCACCGCATTCAGTGACTCGGGCACATCCGGATTCAAAGATGAGGGAGGTGGCGCCTCGGTGGAGACGTGCTGGAAGGCGACCGACATAGGCGAGTCGCCCGTGAACGGTGGCCTGCCGGTCAGCATCTCGTAGAGGACCACGCCCAGCGAGTAGACATCGCTTCGAGCGTCGGCGGCGGCTCCTTGAGCCTGCTCCGGGCTGAAGTACGTTGCGGTGCCGATGACGGCACCGGTCTTGGTCAACTCCTGGCTGTCATCCCATGCCCGAGCGATCCCGAAGTCGGTCACCTTGACGGTGCCGTCCTTGGCGAGGAGGACATTGCCCGGTTTGACGTCGCGGTGAACGAGCCCCGCCTGGTGTGCCACCGACAGCGCGGCCGCGGTCTCGGCCGCGATCTCGGTTGCTCTGCGTGGTAGCAACGCACCTTCCGACTTGAGGACGTCACGCAGCGAACGACCGTCGACGATCTCCATGACGATGAAGTAGGTGCCCTCGGACTGGCCCCAGTCGTAGATCCCGACGATGTTGGGGTGGCTCAAGTTGGCTGCCGCCTGGGCCTCTCTACGGAACCTCTTGACAAACGCCTCGTCGGAGGAGAACTGGGAGTGGAGGACCTTGATCGCCACCGGGCGGTTCAGCTCGGTGTCACGACCCTCGTAGACGTCGGCCATCCCGCCTCGCGCCAGATGGGACGTGATCTCATAACGATCGTTGAGGATGGAAGGGGTTTCCATGGGGCTACGAGATTGTAGGAATGGGTCGTCTGCAACTCATGGTCAGCCCGACAACCAAATGTCGAACAGTTCGGAGGCGATCGGCGCTGCCAGGGATCCGCCGGACGCCGATTCGCCCGACTCTTCGCTGCCTTCGATGAACACGGCGAGGGCGATGGTGGGGTTATCGACGGGTGCGAAGCCGATGAACCAGGGATTTGAGAAGTCCCCGGAGCCTTCGGCGGTGCCCGTCTTACCGGCAACCCGGATCCCGGGGACTGCTGCCTCGCGGCCGGTTCCTTCGGTCACCACCCGTTCCATCATCTGTGTGAGTGTCTGGGAGG
Organism: Acidimicrobiia bacterium; assembly: GCA_049284615.1. Classification (GTDB taxonomy): domain Bacteria; phylum Actinomycetota; class Acidimicrobiia; order Spongiisociales; family ZC4RG35; genus JANQRA01. The sequence continues at coordinate 2,878 of JBAPYG010000178.1, read as the reverse complement.
TCTCGAGGGACATGGCCCGGCCGAGCTCTTGGGTCTCGGCCTCTTCGACGGTGACGCCGTCGGCATCGAAGATGCGTCGCACGGCGAACGGCCTGGTGGCGATTCCGTCGTTGGCGACGGCAGCGGCGATCATTGCCATATGCAACGGCGTGGCCCTCACGTCGCGTTCCCCGATCCCGCTCTGGCCCAGCGCGGCGGGATCGGTGGCCAGCGTGGCGGTGTCCCACACCGCCTCGGGGACGGTCCACTCGTAGCCGATGTCCTGGTTGAAACCGAGGGCGTCGGCGGTGATTCCGATGTCGACCGCACCGAGCTGGATGGCCAGATCGGCGAAAATCGTGTTGCAGCTCCGGACGAAGGCCTGGAGCAGGGTGGCGCTCTCACCGTCGTTGCACGGTCGCTCGTTGGCGTTGGAGATCGTCGCATTGGAGCCGGGGAGCTGAAACTCGGCGGGGTCGTCGAAGGTGGTGCCCGGGTTGGCCGCCCCGGTGTCGAGGGCCGCGGCTGCGACCACCGTCTTGAAAGTGGAGCCGGGTGCATACAGCTCGCGTGTGCCCCGATCCCGGGTGGGCTCGCCCGGCTCGTCGAGGAGGATCTCCCACTGCTCCGAGCCGTCGTTGCCCAGGAGGAGCCCCGGATCGAAGCTGGGTGTAGAGACCGAGGCCAGGATCGCTCCTGTGCTGGGGTCGAGAGCCACGACCGCCCCCCGATTGTCACCGAGTGCCTCGAGGGCCGCCCGCTGCAGCTCGGGGTCCGCGGTGATCTCGATGCTCTGAGGGCGGAGGTCACGTCCCAGCAACGCGGCCACCAGGTCGCTGATGGTCAGATCGCGCCGGGAGCGCAGGTCGCCGGCGTAGGCCGCTTCGAGCCCGCTACTTCCCACCAGAAACGATGAGTACCCGACGAGATGGGCGAAGGCCGCGCCCTCCGGGTACTCCCGCACGAATGACCGGGCGTCCTCGGGGTCCACCACCGAACGGGCGACGACAGTGCCGTCGACTGTGACGATCAATCCGCGTTCCTTCCCCCTCTCGGCGAGCGCCGGTCTTGGGTTACGAGGGTCGGCGCGGAGCTCATCCGCCCGCACGACCTGATACCAGGTGACCCCGGCCAGCAGCATCGCCATGCCCAAGAAGATCCCGATCGCCACTCTTCGGATCGGTCCGTTCACGACGCCTCCTCGTGGCTGATACGGAGGAGCAGGGCGACGAGCACCATGTTGCCGACCAGTGCCGAGCCCCCGTACGACATGAAGGGGAGGGTGATCCCGGTCAGGGGGACGATGCGGAGCACTCCCCCGACGATCAGGAAGACCTGAACCGCCATTACGAAGGTGAGGCCGGCCGCGAGCAGCTTGCGGAAGGTGTCGCGACTGCGAAACGAGATGCCGAGACCAACGGCGATGATGAGGGCGAAGACGGCGAGCACCGCCACGGTCCCGGCGAAGCCCAGCTCCTCGCCCACGGCGGCGAAGATGAAGTCGGTGGACGCGTTGGGGATGAGATCGGGGCGCCCGAGCCCGGGGCCCGACCCGGAGAGGCTGCCGGTGCCCATGGCGAAGATGCCTTGCGCGATCTGATAGCCCTCGTCCTGATAGTGCTCGAAGGGTGCGACCCAGGCGATGATGCGTCTCTGGACGTGGTCGAACAGGTAGGCGGCCGCGGCAGCACCGGTGAGGGTCATCAGCCCCCCGGCCACCAGGTAGCCGGTCGATCCTGTCGCCGCATAGAGCAGCAGCACGAAGCCGGCGAACAGGAGCAGTGACGCCCCGAGGTCGCGCTGCCAGACCAGGATGAAGATGCTCCCGCCCCATACCAGGAGGAGCGGAATCAGTTGGCGGGGCTCGGGGATGCGGATGGGGCCCAGACGTCGATGCGCCTCGCGCAGTGCCCGTTGATGGTCGGCGAGATAACCGGCGAAGAAGATGACGATCCCCAACTTGGCCAGCTCGGCAGGCTGGAACTGCATCTGGGTGAAGCCGAGGTCGAGGACGATCCAAAGACGCGACCCGTTGACCTCTAGGCCCCGAAGAGGCACCGCCCAGTCGCTGGGCAGGTTGGGCAGGAGCAGCAATCCGATCGAGACCAACAGGATCAGATTGCGATAGCGGCGGAGGATCGATGTGGTGCCGCGGGAGAGCAAGAGCAGTGTGAGCGAGGCAGTGGCAGATGCGATGAGTATCCACCAGCGCTGCAGACCCGCTCGGGCCGGGTCGAGACGGTAGATCTCGAAAAAGCCGAGGCCGACAAGTGCCACGACCGGAGGGATCAGCAGCGGTGTGGCGCGCGGGGCGAAGCTACGGACCGCGACCACGAGGGTGCCGAACGCGAGGAGAAACACCAGGAAGGTCAGCCCGGTCTGGGCGTCGACGCTCCCGCCGTTGGCGAAGTTGACGAGAGCGACACCGAAGGCGGCTAGCAGGGACGCCGCCACGGTCGTGATGGCCTCGGAGTTGCGACCCATGCTCAGTCGACTGCTTCGATCACGCAGACCGTGATGTTGTCCACGCCACCGGCGTCGTTGGCCTGCTCTACCAGCTCCCACACTGCCTCTTCGGGTGTGCGGCTGCCGACGATGTCGGCGATCACATCATCGGGCACCATCTCGGTGAGACCGTCTGAGCAGAGCAGGAAACGGTCACCGGTGACCACGTCGACCTTGACTTCGTCGACGTTGACGAAACGGGTGAGGCCCAACGTCCTGGTGAGCATGTGTCTCTGCGGGTGCGTCGCAGCCTCTTCGGGCCCCATCTGACCCATCGCCACGTATTCGGCCGCGACGGTGTGGTCCTCGGTCAACTGGGTGAGCTGCCCGTCGCGGAGCAGGTAGGCGCGGCTGTCTCCGATGTGACCGATGGTGGCGGTGGACATTTCGAAAC
>JBAPYG010000177.1:0-4610 GCA_049284615.1 Acidimicrobiia bacterium | reverse complement strand
ATGTCATTCATGTCGAAACCTCTCGGTGTGGTTCTGCGTGGTCGGCAAACAAAAAGCCGCCGGGGGTCCGGCGGCCGTTTCGAACGATTGTCGCGTCACGTTTACGTGACAAATGGCCGCCATCTGTGCGAATTGGGCACGGCACCGATCGGGGTGAGGGCGCACGTGCAGAATTTCGCAGTTGCGGTATCTGTTGCGGTTCTACGCATGTTGATCACGGCGCTCCTTTCTTCGACCCCGCCATCATGCCTGATGGCGGCACCAGTCGTCAAGGAAATAAACTCGGCGTCGGCAGCTGTGTGATGAGGACGTAAGGTACGACACGATGTTCAGATTCATCTTCAAAGTCATACGGGCCCTGGCGATACTCGCCGTGGGTACAGCTGTAGCGGCCAAGCTCCTTCTGGAGTCGAATGCCGAGCCCGGCACGGAGGAAATCGACCTCATCTCGATATTCGAAAGTCAGCACCTCGTGTCCGAGGCGGCATCGTTCTACGGGGGGAAGGTGATGGCGATGTTGGGCGTGGTGATGCTCGACCTGAGAAAGGCAACTCCGGCTCCCACGGGGGTCTATCTCGACCTCGCTGTCGTGATGGGTGGGGTGAGCCTGATCGTCCCCGAAGGCTGGAGGGTCAAGTTCACCGGCAACGTCGTGATGGGCGGGTTCTCCGATGAGACCCGCACGACTGCGGATGAGGACGTGCCCACCGTGACACTGGGCGGTTTCGTCTTCATGGGCGGCGTTCAGGCGACTACCCGCCCACCGGTGGACGCCAAGGTCTGATGACGACTCGCATCGAGGCCACACGGCTCATACCCGGTCGAGGCGACGTGATCGACGGGGGGGTGGTTCTCATCGATGAGACCATCACCTATGCCGGCCCTGCCCAGGGAGCGCCTGACTCACCCGGTGCAGACGTGGTCGAGACCGAGACCGTGATGCCAGGGATGTGGGAATGCCACGGGCACTTCATCGGCATCTACACGGCCAACATCGACGAAGCGTTCATCACCCGACCCCAACTCGCCTCGATGCGGGTCACGGTCGATGCCAAACGCGTCCTCGAGGCCGGGTTCACCTCCGTTCGCGAGATGGGGGGTCTGGGCACCTTCCTCGACCGCTCGATCGAAGAGGGAGCTGTAATCGGCCCCAACGTCTACGGCTCAGGCTCGATGTTGTCGATGACGGCGGGTCACGGCGACTCCCACAGTCTTCAGCTCGATGTCGCTCGAGACCTACACGCCACCATCTGGGGAGAAGACAACATCGTCGACGGGCCCCACGAGTGCCGAGCCGGTGTCCGCAGGATGCTCCGTCTTGGGGCCAAGGTGATCAAGGTCCATGCCTCCGGTGGGGTTCTAAGCGAGCTCGACGACCCACATCTCCCCCAATTCTCAAAGGCCGAGCTCGAGGCCATCGTGGACGAGGCGACGCGCATGGAGCGGCTCGTCGGAGCCCATTGTCACGGCAAACGCGGGATCATGGCCGCCCTCGAAGCCGGCGTGAAGACGATCGAACATGGCACCTTCCTCGATGACGAGGCGGCCGAGGCGATGATCGAGACCGGCGCAATCCTGGTGCCCACTCGATTCATAGTCGACCTCCTGATCCGTGAGGGCGACGAGCGCGGCATGCCCGAGTATGCGAAGAAGAAGGCGGCCATGGCCGGGGCCGCCCACGCCGACGCCATCTCCCTGGCGGTCGAGAAAGGTGTTCGCATCGCTCTCGGCACGGATATCTGGGCGACCGGGGTGTGGGGTCGCAATGCGGAGGAACTCCCTCTCATGGTCGATTGTGGGATGACGCCACTTCAGGCCATCGAGATGGCCACCGCCAACGGTCCCGCCACGCTGGGGCCACAAGCGCCCAACTCCGGGCAACTCAAGGAAGGCATGGACGCCGACGTCATCTGTGTCTCCGGTGACCCGTCCACCGATGTCTCCGTGCTCGCCGACCCGAGCAACGTCACCCACGTGTTCAAGGGTGGAATGCGTTACAAGGGTTGAGGGTTCCCGACCTGTCCCGACTGTGGTCGGGCGAAATGGGCGAATTCTGTTCGAGCTCGGGACCCGGCTTCAGTCAGAGACTTCGGGGATGAGTACCATCGGTGCCAACATCGAGTTGAGGGGAACAACTCGTCCGCCTCGGCTCCTTTAGACGAGGGCCTCAGCCGCCCGCGCATCCTTCTCGACGAACGTGCAAAAGTCGTTGGTGAGGCTGGGGGCCTGGGGTCCTCGCCCAAGGCGTGACGCTGACACTCATGGTCCGAGCCAGCGTGACATTCGCGCCCGGACACCTCGCCCGGCGTGTACCGACACCCCTACCTCGGTCAGGCAGATCCGTCGAAGCAGGCGATCACCCACCAGACCGCGTCGAGGAACCCGAGTCAGATCGAGTACAGGACGATCGACCGAGCTCGGGTGCTGACTGAGCCCCCACCCGGGTTTCTCAGGCGGCCATGCGACGCCTACCCATGGTGGCGGATCCGGCATGGACGGCCACGTCGAGGAACAGCCCAATGAACGCGCCCAGGATGCCCCAAGGCGCGGCCGCATCGCCGATGACGAACCCGAGAACATAGAGAGCCGTGGTCCAGGGCAGAAACACGATGCCGAGCAGGGGCAGGACCCACCCTCCGGAGAACGCTCGCTCCACCCAATCGGTGAGAAGCCAGAGCCCGACGACTCCCAGTCTCGGGCTGGCCATCAAGAGGATCAGGAAGAGACAACCCATCACCGGGTTCCGATCTCGAGTTGAATCATGGCGCTTCTCCTTCCATAAGTGCTCTCTGTTTCTCGATCGTCATTCTGAAGGGAGGAGGACGGCATTGATGGCGTGGGCTACACCGTTGTCGGCGTCGATGTTGGCGATGGTGATACCCGCTACTCCATTCAGGGTGATGATGCCCTGGTCCGCACCGACCGCGAGCTCGCCTCCCTGGAGGCTCGTCAATGACTCTGCAGCCTGGACGTCGAATCCGGAGAGAGCTCCATCGACGACGTGGTGCAGGATGATCTCGGCTAGTGCCTCGGGATCGTCGGGAAGGGTCGTGGCGGCGAAAGCCTCATCGGTCGGGGCGAAGATGGTGTACGGCCCTGCACCTGACAGGACCTCGGTGAGCCCGGCTGTCTCGACCCCAGCCAGGAAGACGTTGAATTGGCCCGCCTCGGCCAGGATGTCGAGGAGACTTCCTCGAGTGGGCACGGTGCTCGACGTCGCCACAGTGGTGGTGGTCTCCGCCGGAGCGGTTGTCGTCGTCGCCGTCAGTGAACCGGTTGTCTCCGGAGCGCTCGGCTCCGTCGTCGGGACGCTTGGTTCCTGATCGGCCCCGGCCAACGCCTCCCCCATGGCTCGCAGGGTCGCAGCGTCGACTGCACCGGTCGCCGGGACGCCCAAATCATTCTGGAGGTCGATCAGAGCAGATTCCACCGCCGGAGACCAGACGCCATCGACCGTTCCCGAGTAGTAGCCGGTGGCGATGAGTATCGCCTGTAGACCACCGACTTCCGCCGACGATCTTCCGGCGAGAGCGATCTGCAATGAAGCCTGGGTGGGCGGGTCGACCAGGCCTGTCACCGGGAGACCGTTGTCCTCCTGGAATCGCTCGACGGCCTCTATCGTCTTCGGTCCGTACAGACCGTCGACATCGCCTTGGTAGTAGCCGATGGTTCGGAGATCGGTCTGAATGGCGGACACATAATCCGAGACCCATTGCTGAGCCTCCGCCTGGGCGCGCTCGTCTCCCTCGAGACACCCGGCGTCGACGAAGAGACGAGTCCATGCCACCTCGAGCTGATAGGCCGCAGAGCTGAACTCCACGCCGGCGTCGACCACCGCGGTACGGTCGTCGATGTCACTGGCGTCGGCGAAGGCCTGTTCGGCTGCCTGGACGGCAGAGATCGTCGCTGGCTCGACGAGCTCGATGGTCAGACCGGACGTGGGATCGAGTTCGACAGCCTGTCGGAAGATGGACGCCGAGTCTTCCACCGCTTCAAGACTGGGTTTCAGCTCCTCTTCGGCGGTCTTCACATCCCCGACGGTGAGCTCGACGTCCTGGAACAGACCTCCATACCGCCCAACCGCATCGACGTGAGCTTCGATGTCGGAGCAGAACTGTGCCTGGGCCGCCACCGGGTCGATCGCCTTCCCCGAGTCGAAGAGGGAGCAGCCGGAGAGGGCGAGCACCGCGGCCATGGAGGCCGCAACGAGGCGAAGAGAGTCACGCATAGGAGCCCTCCACACGGATGCGATCGGAGACACATCCTCCGACTAGGGCAATGTTGGTGTAGATGTCAGCCAAAGAGTTGGATGCCCCTGCGTTTGCGGTAGAACCGATCGACCTCGTTGTAAAGAGCAGCGATCAGAGACAGCCCGATCACGATGAGCCAGTCCGACCCGCTGAGTGATGTCGTCAACAGGACTCGTTGCAGCATCCCGAGCTCTACAGCCGCCCAGGTGAAGATCCAACCTACGGCGACCCAGGCCAGATACGGGAAGGCGGGTTGGGAGAACCAGGGACGTTGCTCCCGGCGAAGCACCAGACCGATATTCACGGCGCTCAAGGCGACGACGGCGAATGCCATGGTCATCGACACCGACGGGTCAGTGG
>JBAPYG010000176.1:0-4128 GCA_049284615.1 Acidimicrobiia bacterium | reverse complement strand
TCATCCTCGATGGACGGTCGAACCGCCGCTCTCATGCGACTGGTCGCACTGTTGAGCGTCGACTCCGACCCTGCCACGTTTCGTTGGGCCATCGATGTCGGTCTCGCGGCCGGTCTCGAAGACGGGGATGTGTTCGACGCGCTCTTGGTGGTGGCTCCGATCATCGGGACCGCCCGGCTCAACTCGGCCCTGCCACACTTGATGGAGGCTCTCGACCTCGACGTCTTCGACGAGTGACCGCTCAGACCGCCACGGGCTCAGGCGAACCGGTCCGACCCCAGTAGACACTCAAGCCCAGCGCGGCCACGGTCTGGATCAGACCGAAGACGACGATGGCGGTGAACATCTCGGCCTCACCGGCGAAGGCTCGGGCCACGGCGAGGAGGGCCACACTGGTGGCCCGGTTCAGAGTCGTCAGGCTTCCGGCGCGGCGACGCCCCACGTCGGTCGTCAGGAGCCATCCGACAACACCGGCCATGGCGATGATGATCAACGCGGCCGACAAGAGCCAAACCGACACCGACGTCGCGATCTCGTCGACGTTGGCGGCCACCCCGACCCCCACGGCCAGGACGAACGTCAGGTTCGACACTCGGGTCGACCACGATGACCACCAATCGGCCCTGGTCGGGGTCTTTGCCCTCACGACGGTCCCGACCACCACCGGGAGGAGGATGGCGACGACGAGGACCATCACCAGGTCGGCGGGCCGTAGAGCCACGGTCTCCCCGATAGTAACCGACGACCAGACCGGCAGGCTCACGGCGTTGAGGACCAACAGCACCACTGTGAGTGCCAGCGACCACGTCAGATCGGCACGGGCGATCTGACTCGCCTTGAGGGCAATGGGCCCGGCGGCGCAGATCGAACACAAGAGCACACCGGCCCGTGAGCCGGGCGGCAGCGGCATCAGGGCCACGACCAGCCAGCCCAGGAGGGGCACGACGAGGACGTTGACGGCGACGGTCAGCAGAAAGACGCGCATGCGCAGGGCAGCGCGCAGCAGAGAAGCCGAAGTCTGCATGCCGATCGCCAGCGCGGTCAGGGTGACGGTGATGAAGATCAGGCCGGTGAAGAGCCCATCCATGTCCACGGTCTCAGGCTACGAAGTGTTCGATGCCCGCGGGTGTCTTCACGAGGTCGGGGCCGATCTCAGATGTAGTCGTTGCGCTCCAGCCAGCGGGTTCCGAACATCCCCTCGAGGGCGGGCAGGTAGAAAGTGATCACGCGATAGACCGCCGTCACCGCGAACGCGGTCGACTGATCGACTCCGAAGGTGGCGAGGAGGGCGGTCATCGCCGCCTCGGCGACGCCTACGCCCCCGGGCACCGGCATGAACCCGGCGAAGAGACTGGTCCCGGCGGCGACGAACAATGCCGAGCCATAGTTGATGCCCGAGCCAACGGCCTCGAGCAGGATCCACAATGTGAGGCCGAGCACGTTCCAATACACGAAGTTGCTCCCCAGGAGACCGAAGGCACGTGATGGCTGCTTGAGCACCACCTGGAGCGCCCCCCACGCCTGCGACAAGATGGGGACGACACGCTCGCGAAGACGCTTGACTCTTCGAACCGCCACCACCACCCCGATGATGAGGAGTGCGAGCACGCCGAGGATCAGGAGCCACGGCACATCTGAGCTGTCGATCTGCAGCCCGAGGTCGACATCCCCGGTGAGCATCACCACCAGCAGGATCGCCACCTGGACCAGGAAGCCGGAGAAGCCGTCGATGGCGCCCTGGGCAAGGGCCACCGTCACCGTCACCCCGAACTTGTGGAGGAAGGCCGCATTCATGGCCACGCGCCCGGCTGAGCTCGGGATGGCGAGACTGATGAACTGACTGGCGGTCTGCAACACGACGAGTGGCCAGAACGGCAGAGTGGCCGGGACGGCGAACATCGTGGCGGTCGCCGACGGGAAGAACTGGGTGTGCCCGACGATCACGGCCACGACGATGAGCAACCAGTCGGCCGACTGGAGGACATCCCAGATCTCTGCGTAGTCCACCTGGGTGAGAGCCGGGACGACGGCCACGAAGATGAGCAGCAGGAGGGCGAGCCCCAACAGCCTCTTCCAGGTGACACGTCGCAGTTGCACAGGCTCCGGAGCCTCCGCCCCGGTCACCTCGAGCACGGTGTCCCGGAGAGCGGTCACCACTGGCTTCGCCTTGTCGACCTGGCGTCGGCTGGCGCTGCTCACAGCCGGCACCTGGATGTACGGGAGGGTCGTCGTCAACGCCTCGACTCCCATGCCGTCCTTCGCCGCCAGCACCGCCCGCTCCGGCCCGACGAGGAGACTCATCGAGAAGAGCAGCTCGACCACGTCTCCGGCGCGGTCGTCCTCCTGCGGCTCCAACGAGCACAGATCGAACTCGGCGAGCTGTGGCACTCCGGCGACGACCCGGATCGCTTCGGTGGTCAATGCGCCATGCGTGATGGAAGCATCATGCAATGCCGCCACCTGCCGCCACACGGAGACGAGCAACTCGTCGCTCACGTCACCCTCCGACATGTCGGCGAGCCGGGTGCCGCCGACGCCGAAGGCGATGAGAGCGATCTCCGCCGAGGCGCGGCCAACAGCGCGCAGCTCGGGGACACTCACGCCGGAGCGCGACGCCATCAGTGTGCCCAGAGCCTCGTGCTCGACTGCTTGCAGCCTCGAGAAGCTGACCGTCCGCCCCATCTCCTTGTAGATGAGCGTTCGCCAGACCTTCGCAGCGAGCTGGGAGTCAAAGGCATCGCGCCCGTGGACTTTGATCTCGATCGGCCTGCCCTCGCCATCCTCGGCTTCGAACCGCACCATGCCCCAGCGCTGTTCGGCCGAGAGCCTGAGGTTCTCGGCGTCGACACCGAGCCTCGCCAGCCCCTGGGAGACCATGTCCGGCGCCGGATAACCCCGGGGGGATCCGAAGACGAGCCGGATGGTCCCTGCCGCCACCAGGCCGATGCCAAACGATCCGATGGCATGGATCGGGCTGCCATAACCGAGGCCGATCGCAGCTACCGCCGTGATCAGGATCGCGATCCAGCCGAACCGGCGCAGAGGTCGAGTGACGTAGGGCGCGACGACCAGCAACAGCCCGGTGACCACCGCCACGCGCGTCACCGGGAAGCGCGGGGTGGCGTCCTGGAGACCGATCTCCGGCAGTACATAAGGCCACGCTTCGTTGATCCACAGAGAGAGCAGGACCACCAACCCCGTCGTCAACACGAGCACCAGGAACACATCGCGCAGCGCAGAGAGATGCTTCCCGGCCCCGAATATCAACCCGCCGATGACGACCAGTGCATAGACGAGGCTGAGGAGGTAGCCGATCGCCAGCGTGGAGTCGACCCACAGTGGAGCGGCCTGCACCATATCGGTGAAAGACGATGCCCAGTCCGGGATCCGGTCCACGGCAATGACGGCCCAGATGACGAGGAGCGCGCCGAGGACCACATTGACGACGTCACGTGGGCTTCGAACACGCGGCTCAGGGCCGGTGAAGACGAAGTACGACGCCCGGGGAACGGAGAAAGTCTTGATCATGTCCTCCCTGGCTGCATCGGGACCGCGACGTTCGTCGGCGAGCGTATCCCAGCCAACTCATGCGACGTCGCTCGATTCACCCCTCGTCTCATTCCCTGACGGCCGGGGCGGGCTTGCCCCACAGCGAGACCAGCCTGGCGACGAACACGATCATGAAGATCTGCCCGACGAACGCCTCCACGACGACGAGACGTTTGGCGAGGTCGGTGGCCGCAGTGATATCGCCGTAGCCGACGGTGGTCAGCGTCACGAATGAGAAATAGGTGTAGTCACCCTCGTCCACGGCGCCGTTCAGAAACGTCGTGCCGGTCAGCATGTCGAAACTGTTGTATATCGCGGCCATGGCGAATGCGATCAGGGCGTAGGCAGCAATCCCCCCCATCACCGTTTGCAGGGTGACCTGGCGGTGGTGGAGGATACGGCTGACTATGGCGAGCAGGGCCGCGAACTGTGCGATGGCGAGCAGGATCAGCCGCCCACCCTGGGCGACATCCGAGGAGAACACTCCCAGAGTGATCGACGTGGCCAGCAAGAGAGCAATGGCCACCACGCCCGTCGTCCGCACCCGGCGCGGCACGCCGGGTGCCCAGAGGGTGACGA
>JBAPYG010000175.1:0-8106 GCA_049284615.1 Acidimicrobiia bacterium | reverse complement strand
GCCTCAAGGGCCTGATCCCGGTCTGGCTCGCCCTGCAATGGGGCCTTGGGCCGGGGGCCGCCGGCCTCATCGGCGTCGCCGCCGTCATCGGGCACAACTGGTCGATCTTCATGAAGGGTCGGTCTGGCCGCGGTCTGGCCACAGCCGCTGGTCTCATAGTGGCCTTGAACCCTCCCCTTGCGATCTGGGTCGGTGGGTGGTCGCTGGCCGGTTGGAAGATCGGAGGGGGTCTCGCCGGATTCCTGGGATGGGGGCTGCTCCCCATAGTCACGATCGCCCTGGGGGCACCGGCCACGGAGAGTCTTGTCGTAGCCTTGCTCTCGGTGATACTCATCGCCCGAAGGATGCAGGGGAATGCGGGTGACGACATGGACACGGCGTCGATGATGCGTCGTGCGATATACGACAAGGACCTCGTCGACGACGGGTCCGGGGAGACGGCCGACGACCTCCTGACCCCATGAGCCCAAAGCGGGTCCTGTGGATCGCAGGCATCGCGGCTGTCCTCTACGCCGGGTTCGCCTATTGGGTCATCACCAATTTCGACATCCCCCCACTGCGCGGCGCAGCATTGGCGATCGTGATCCTCGCCGCCATCTGTCAGATTGCCGCCAAGTGGTTCTTCGGCCTCCTCTTCAGAGAGTCGGTGCAGGAGACCGGGTCCGACGTGAGGGCATGGTCGGCGTTCAAGGCGGCGCTCGTCGCGGCCGGAGTGGCCCGACTCATACCGGCGGGAGGCGCCATCACGCCGGTTGCCCTCTCGTGGACGGTTCGCGACGAGGTCAAGACCAGCACCACGGGCCCGGGGATACGCACGGTCCTGCTCAACTACGCCGGTCTATTGATCCTCGCCGGGGCGGGCATCCTCATCCAGCGTCCCGAGGAGGCGATTCCGGTCCTGTCGACGTCCTTGTTCGTGATCGCTCCCATCGCCCTCGTCATCGGGATCGCGGCCATGTTCGGCTCGGGGAAGCTGGGGAGCATCACCAAGCATCTCCCCAGGTGGATCAGGACGAAGATCGAGGACTCGACCGTCGACCACTTCCCCGGCTGGGAGTCGCAGATCTACATATGGACGCGATTGCTCTTGGAGACGGCCGCGTTCTACTTCGTGATGATCGCCTTCGGCGTCGACGTCACGGTGATGGAGGCGATCGCGGTGAGCTCCGCATCCCAGATCATCGGTGGGCTCCCCGGCATGCCGGGTGGGCTCGGAGTCACCGAGGGAGCCATCGCCCTGTTGCTTGCGTCCTATGGGTACCCGGCGTCATCGACCGTCGCTCCCATCCTCGTCTATCGGATCGTCTCCTACTGGCTGCCTGCGGCTCTGAGCTTCCTCGCCGGCGGGTCGACCTTCCTCCGCTCGGACGAGGCGAAGGCGGCCGCCGAGGCGAACAGTTAGTCTCGCCGCCATGACGGACAGAGTCGGTTTCACCCTCACCAACCAGGACGGTGAGCAGGTCTCGAGCGCTGACCTCACCGGCAAGAGGTATGTGATGTTCTTCTACCCGAGGGCGATGACCCCAGGTTGCACCACCGAGTCCTGCGACTTCCGTGACAGCTACGCCGAGTTCGGGGAGGCGGGCTACCAGGTCATCGGTGTGAGCCCCGACCCGCCCGAGCGCAACGCCGAGTTCAAAGAGAAAGAGGGGCTCAACTTCGACCTCCTGTCCGACGAGGACCATGGCCTCGCCGAGTCGTTGGGGGCCTGGGGGGAGAAGAAGATGTACGGCAAGACCTCCGAAGGGCTGATCCGCTCCACATTCGTCGTCGATGAGGATGGCCAGGTCGTGAAGGCCTACCGGAACGTTCGGGCCAAGGGCCACGTGGCGAGGGTCAAGGCCGACCTGCTCGAGACGTGATCTCAGCCACCCATCTCGTGCCCGGTTAGGTTCTCGAGAGCCTTGACCAGGGCGTGGTTGCCCTCTGCGCCCAGACCGCGAGCTTGGAGCGCGCGGTAGAGCTGGAAGACGAGGGAGGTGCCCGGGAGGGCGGCTCCAACCTCGTCTGCGGCCTCCAGGACGAGACGGAGGTCCTTCTGCTGGAGGTCGATGGTGAAGCCGGGCCGCCAGTCGCGCTCGATCATCTGCGGGCCCCGGTTGGAGAGCATCCACGATCCGGCGGCACCGCCTTCGACCGCGGCGAGGGTCTTCCTCAGATCGAGACCGGCGGCGTCGGCGAGCATGAGGGCCTCCGAAGCGGCCAGCTGGTTCAGCACCACGAGGACCTGGTTGACCGCCTTCACCATCTGCCCCGAGCCGGGCTCGTCACCGACGTGGACGATGGAGCTCGAATACGCCTCCATGAAGACTCGCACCCGCTCGAGCGCTTCTGTCGCCCCCCCGGCCATGACGGCCAGGGATCCCCGCTCGGCCCCCTCGGAGCCACCCGACACGGGTGCATCGACCCAATCGACCCCCAGCTCTGCCGCCTGTTCGGCAAACCGGCGGGTGGCCACCGGCGAGATCGTGGAATGATCGACGAGCACGTCACCCGACGTCATTCCGTGGATGACGCCGTAGTCACCGAAAACCACCTCCTCGACGTCGGGCGTGTCGGACACACACACGAAGACGATGTCCGATTCCGGGCCGACCTCTTGTGGGCTGGCCACGACCGTGGCCTCGAGACCCTCGGCCCGTGACCTCGTCCGGTTCCATACGGTGAGCGGATGGCCGGCGGCGATGAGGTTCTGGGCCATTGCCCGTCCCATGATTCCGAGGCCGATGTATCCGAGACGTGTCATGTCTCGCACCCTAGAGAACCGTCGCCACGAGTTGACGCAGGCAGGAATCCCCGGCCGATGGGTCGAAGGTCCACCGACGTGGAGCTAGGTTCGACGGCCATGCCCAGTGACCGATTCGACCAAGTCCTCGCCGCCGAGCTCGCCCAACTCCGGGAGTCGGCCACGGACAAAGGGGAGGAGGCGGTGGTCACCGATGTCATCGCCCCACGGGGTGGGATGGGGCCTCGATACCGGTTGGCGGGCGAGGAGGGTGAGTTCCTCAGGATGAATTCGAACAGCTATCTCGGGCTCTCGTCCCATCCGGCCGTGCTCGATGCCGACGAGTCGGCGACGAGGCGGTTCGGGGCCGGTCCCGGTGCCGTCCGCTTCATCTCGGGTACCTATCAAGCCCATATCGACCTGGAGCGCCGGCTGGCGGCTTTCCACGACAGGGAATCGGCGATCGTCTACTCGTCGGCATACGCCGCGGTCGTGTCGACGCTGGTCTCGCTGATCACCCCCGACACGGTCGTCCTGTCCGACTCGCTGAACCACAACTGCATAATCAACGGTGTCCGGATGAGCCGTCCTGGCGACCGGGGGGTGTATCCGCACCTCGACATGGACGCCCTCGACACCGCCCTCGGGGGGGCCGCCGGGTCGGCCCGACGGGCCGTGGTGGTGACCGACGGTGTGTTCTCCATGCGGGGCGACTTCGCCGACCTCGACGCCATCGGCGAGGTGGCAGCCCGACACGACCCGGCTTTCCCCGAGAACGTCGTGGTGGTGGTCGACGACTCCCACGGAGTCGGCGCCTACGGGGCGACGGGTCGCGGCACCGAAGAGGTGACCGCGGGCCGGGCCGACGTCCTCGTGGGGACTCTGGGCAAGGCATTCGGGGTCAATGGAGGCTATGTGACGGCATCCGGGACCGTCACCACCTTCCTGCGGGAGCGGGGCCCGATGTACATCTACTCCAACCCGATCACACCCGGCGAGGCCGCCGCTGCAGAGATGGCGGTGTCCATCCTCGACTCCGCCGAGGGGGCCGAGCTGCTCTCGCATCTGGCGGCCATGACCACCGCGTTCGAGGAAGGCCTGGTCGCGGCTGGTTTCGAGACCATCCCCGGCCCTCATCCCGTTGTCCCCCTTATGGTCAGGGACACCGAGAGGACGGCGGCGCTCGTCGACCACCTCTTCGTCAACGGGGTCCTCGCCACCGGTCTCAACTATCCGGTCGTGCCCAAAGGCGACGAGGAGATCAGGTTCCAGGTCAATGCCGACCACACCCCCGCCGACATCGACCACGTGTTGGGCACCCTCCGGGACTTCTGAGCCCGTTCTGTGTCAGTTACGGGCGGTGACACCGCCCGTAACTGACACAGAACGGTCTTCAGGTCCCGTCAGGCCCGACGCCGGTAGCTGATGTTCCAGAGATCGTCCCAGGTGGCGCCGTCGTCGCGGCTGACCTGCCAGACCCATTCGAGGGAAACGGCGGTGATGTCGCCGAAGATCATCCGGTTGACGCGGGTCTCGCCGTCGTGGACGTGCGGCTGGGTGCTGAGGGTCATCGTCTCGCCGTCGAACTGACCGGTGAGGGCGATGTAGCCACCCGAACTGTCCACCCACGTCTGACGCCACATTCCGAGTCGGGAGTCGTAGACGGAGAGGCTCCTGCCAGAGAAGCCGTGGTCGCTGGTGGCGAAGTTCTCCTCGATCGCACAGTCGCCGAAGAGACGCTCGATGCGGTTGGTCCCGGTCCCCAGCTCGCTTGGCTCACCACCGACCTGGTCGGCCGGCCAGGTGAGATCCCACTCACCGAGCCAGAAGTCGAACTGCCTGGCCTCGTCACTGCCGCAGGGCGTGGGATCGTCCGCCATGGCGGACGACCATACCGGTCAGGAGGCGTCCACCACCACCAGCACGGCGCCGGCCTCGATCTGGTCTCCGGCGGCACACAGGACCGACGAGACCGAGCCGTCGTATGGCGATCGAAGCGTGTGCTCCATCTTCATCGCCTCCATGATCACGAGGATGTCGCCCTCGCCGACTGTGTCGCCAACCGCCACATCCACCTTGATCACTTTCCCCGGCATCGGCGCATGGAGCGACCCGGCGTCCTCCTCGCTCTCCCGGCCGGGGAATCGGGGGACTGCCACCAGATGCGCCGGACCGATGGCCGAGTCGACATACCTTTCATCGCCGTATCGGGCCACGTCGAAGCGGTGAGCCTGTTCATCGAGGCCGATCTCGACCGTGTCTGGTGACGCGGCGACGATGGTGACCGTCCCCACGCCTTCGAGGGGGAACGAGCCCTTCGCCGCGTATGCGATCTCGTGTTCGCCGTGTGCCCCGATGAACGAGCGTCGCTGAGGTGTAGCCGGTGAGTTGCGCCAACCGGACGGGATCGTGGTCAGTACCCGGGCCGAGCGACGATCGCACTCTTGGTCGGCGATGGCCGCCGCCAGGGCGGCCATCCGCTCGGCCGCGGGGTCGAGGAGGGGTCGGGCCAACTCGGCGACGTCGTGACGCTGCAGGAAGTGGGTATCGGTCTCGCCACCGAGGAACTCGGGATGCTCGAGAACCCGAACCAATAAGGCCCGGTTGGTGATCGAGCCGTGGATGGCGGCTTCACGTAGCGCCGTGGCGAGCAGACCGGCCGCTGCCTCCCGGCTGGGAGCATGGGCGATGACCTTGGCGATCATGGGGTCGTAGTGGGGGGACACCGTCGAGCCGTCCTCGATGCCGGCGTCGACTCGCAGACCGGCCAGGTCGGGAAAGGAGAATCGGTGGAAGAGCCCTGTCACGGGGAGGTAGTCGTTCAGCGGGTCCTCGGCGTAGAGACGAGCCTCGATGGCGTGGCCGTCGAGGCGCGGGCCTTTGTCGGGGAGACCCATCCCGTCGGCGATCTCGATCTGAAGTCGGACGAGGTCGAGGCCCGTCACCATCTCGGTGACGGGGTGTTCCACCTGGAGACGAGTGTTCATCTCCAGGAAGAAGAACTCACCGTCTTGATAGAGGAACTCCACGGTTCCGGCGCCGACGTACCCGACCGTCTTCGCAGCACTGACCGCCGCCTCTCCCATGGCGCCACGGGTCGAGGGGTCGAGGGCGGGAGACGGTGCCTCTTCGATGATCTTCTGGTGACGACGCTGGATCGAGCACTCCCTCTCGTGGAGGGAGATGACCTTCCCGGTCGAATCGCCGAAGACCTGGATCTCGATGTGGCGGGGAGCGGTCAGGTATTTCTCCAGGAAGAGCGTTCCGTCTCCAAAGGCGCTCTTCGCCTCTCGTTCCGCCGAGGCGACGGCATCGGCGAGCTCCTCCTCTGAGCCCACGACCCTCATGCCCTTGCCGCCGCCTCCCGCCGAAGCTTTGACGAGAACCGGGAAGCCCAGCGCGATGGCGGAGCTCCTCATCGAGGAGAGCCCTTCCAGGTCGAACGAGGGGAGCGTGGGCACGCCGGCCTCGTCCATCAACCTCTTCGCGGCCAGTTTCGACCCCATCACCTCGATCGTCTCGGGTGAAGGGCCAATCCAGGTCAGACCGGCGGCCAGGACCTCGCGAGCGAACGTGGCGTTCTCGGAGAGGAAGCCGTAGCCGGGGTGGATGGCGTCGGAACCGGTCGCCTTGGCCGCGGCCAAGACCGTTCCGGCATTCAGGTACGTGTCGGCGGGGGCGCTCCCGGGGAGGAGCAAGGCCTCGTCGGCCTCCCGCATGTGCGGCTCGTCCAGGTCGGCGTCCGAGTAGACGGCGACGGTGGAAACACCCATGTCACGGCATGTCCGGAAGATGCGACGGGCAATCTCACCCCGGTTGGCGACGAGAACCTTTGAGATCATGGGTCCTGGGAGGCTACCGCGCCGGTCCCAGATAGGAATCTGGGGGTCGGTAAACTGGATACATGGACAACGAGACCCAGTCTCGGGTCGAGATCGAGTCTCGGTCCCAGCCCGAGGCCTCTCCGGAGGTGGTCCAGGTGACAGAGCGTCCCCGTCGCCGATTCCCGATCTTCTCGACGGCGATCATCGTTCTCATCCTCGGCCTCGCCTTGCTGACCTTCTTTGGCCTGAGGTCGATCATCGGGGCTATCCCGACCCCGGGCGACATTGCCGAGGTATTCGAGCCCGAGCCCTACGAGGAGATCGGGCCCGTCACCATCACCGCCATCCGCGATCTCGCCGCGCTCACGACGGTGGAGACGGTTCAGTACACGATCGTGGAGAAGGGCACAGACGCCGGGTGGCTGGCCTGGGCCCGTGGCGACTCCCTGCGGATGTTCGCCGTGGCCCGGATCGGGGCAGGGGTGGATTTCAGCGGGTTGACCGTGCGCGATGTGGAGGTGGGTGAGGATGGGGTCGTCGAGTTGACGGTGCCCGCGGCGACCATTCAGTACGTCGACCCCGACGAAGACGCGACGCAGGTGCTGGAGCGCGACGTCGGCATCTTCACCAGCGGCGATCCGGGGCTCGAGTCAGACGTCCGCCGGATAGCCGACGAAGTCCTGGTGGGCAACGCAATCGACGCCGGCATCCTCGAGGAGGCGGAGGGCAACGCCAGGTCAGTGCTCACCGACTTTCTCCTCAGCCTCGGCTATGCCGACGTCGCCGTCACATTCGACGATCCTCTGCCCGAGTCCTGACCTCGACGTCGCTCAGACCCGATTGGCCGAGACCCAGTTGCGGGCATCCTCCCAGGCCCGGGTGACGGTCTTTCCCAGCCACCGGTCCGACGTGTAGATGTTCTCTCCCCCGATGGCCTGAGTGACGCCGCTGACGGCCAATTGGTAGACCATCTCGGAGTCGGCACAGACGATCACCAGCTTGCTGTTGGCCGCGGTCAACGCCTGGGCGTAGCGATAGAGGACCTCCATGAGTGTCGAGCCGAGATCAGCCTTGCCCCGGAACCGCAAGACGACAACCGAGTTGTTGGTCCTCTCGGTCACGTCGGGCAGGACCTCGTTGAAGGTCTGTGCCGCGGCGAAGAACAGGCTCCCATACGGCTGGAGCACGATCACGTCGTCGACTCCAACCTCGTCCGGTGGGTCGACTTCCTCGACGTTGCCGTCTGTGTCCATGTCCCACCGTTTCAGGGTCACGCGGTTCGACTGCTGGATGACCCAGAGGATCACCGAGATGCCGACTCCGACCAGCACCGCGTTCTGGAGCGGGATGAGCATGGTGAGGGCGAATGTCACCACCATCACCACCGCCTGGGTCTTACCGGTCTTGAGCACGGCCGTGATGTCGTCGGGCTTGATCGTCCGGTAACCGACGACCATGAGGAGACCGGCCAGCGCGGGCATGGCGATCTCCTTGACGACCGGGTTGAGGAACAGGATCGCCAGCGCCATGACCACCCCAGCGATGACGTTCGCCGTC
>JBAPYG010000174.1:0-4609 GCA_049284615.1 Acidimicrobiia bacterium | reverse complement strand
GGACACGGGCGATTCCGCGGAAGGGACCGACGTGGTCGTCGACATGTTCGACAATCGCTATCAGTACACCGAGATCCGGATCCCGGTCGGGGGCTCGGTCACCTGGGTTGGAGCCGGCGCCAATCCGCACAATGCGGTCGATGCCGACGAGGCCTGGTCGACCGACTCGGTCTTCGGCAGTCTCGATCAACTCGAGGGCGACGAGGCGAAGCTCATATACGACACGGCCGGCACCTACACCTTCTTCTGCACCTATCACGGCAACGCCCAGGGCAACGGCATGGCCGGCACCCTCATCGTCGGAGACGGTTGATTGAGGAGTCGGGTCACGCTGGCGCTGGCGCTGGGGGCGGCCCTCACGTTTGCCGGCTGTGCCGGGCCTCCGCAGGGCAACGCCTCCCCTGCAGCCACGGGTGACACCTCGAACGACGCCCCTGCCGAGTGGAGTGGCAACACCAGGCACGTCCCGGCCGACTACCCGACCATCCAGGCCGCGGTCGACGCGGCCGAACCCGGTGACCTGGTGCTCCTCGATAGAGGTGTCTATCGAGAGGCGGTCGATGTCGGGACGCCCGGTGTGACGATCAGGGGAGTGGACCGCAACGAGGTCGTGATCGACGGTGAGTTCGAGAGGGTCAACGGGATTCAGGCCCTCTTCACCGATGGTGTCGTCGTCGAGAACCTGACCACCATGAACCACACGAAGAACGGTGTGTTCTGGAGTGGGGTGCGGGGGTACCGGGCCTCGTACGTGACGGCGGTCAACAACGGCGACTACGGCATCTACGCTTTCGACTCTGGCGATGGCCTGTTCGAGCACTCCTACGCCAGTGGATCGCCCGACGCCTCGTATTACATCGGCCAATGCAACCCATGTGACGCCGTGATCACCGACTCCATCGGCGAGCACAGCGGTCTCGGCTACTCCGGCACGAATGCGTCGACCAACATCTATATCGTCGACAGCGTGTTCGCCCACAACGGCTCGGGGCTGGCCCCGAACACGCTCGACAGCGAGCTGCTGCCTCCGGCCGAGAACGTGGTCATCGCGGGGAACCTGATCCACGACAACGGCTATGGGGAGTTCCCCCACAAGAGCGCACAGTGGGCCGCCCAGGGAATTGGCGTCGCGCTGGCCGGCGTCGACAGCTCCCGCGTCTTCAGGAACCTGGTGGTCAATCATCCGGGCGCCGGCGTCCACGTCCTTCCCAATATCGACGACAACGTCTACATGCCGGCGGACAACACGGTCTCCGAGAACGTCGTCAGAGGGTCCGGGCTCGCCGACCTGGTGCTGAGCGGGATGGCTCGCTCCGGCAATTGCTTCGAGGCGAACGACGTCGAATCGACACTCCCGGTGGCACTGGAGACGACCCAGCCCTGTGGAGGGCTTCGCTTGCCTTCGCTATGGCAGTTGGGTGCGATCTCTGCTCAGTTCGGTCGAATCATCGAGGACGGGCTCGGTCTCGACCCCGATGTCTTCTACGGGGACATGCCACATCCCCCGGCCCAGCCACAGATGCCCTCCGACGCGCCAGTGGTCCCCGCCGTCGACGTGTTCGCCGGGGCAATTCCCGACCTCGACGCCATAGCTGTCCCCTCCCTGCCTGCAGATCTCGAAGTAACCCAACAGAAAGGGCTCAACATCATGGGCGTGACCTTCGCATCCACCTTTGGCGCACTGGTGGGCCTGTACGCCTACGTGTTGCCCCTGGTCCTCTATGCCGTCTGGGTGGCGATTGCCATCTGGGAGGTCATCGTCCGACGGGACGACCTGGGCACGAGCGGTGAGATCGGCTGGATCCTGGCGATCCTCGTCATCCCCTTCCTGGGGGTGATCGCCTATTACATCATCGGCAAGAGCAAGATCCCCGTCTCGCACCGATGGGTCCTGCTGGCGGGTGGAATGGGCGCCTATCTGCTCTTCCTGGTCTTGGGCCTGTTCCTGGGGAACGTCGTCTAGACCGCATGGCCGACGACCACCTCGATCAGGGGGTCTCCCGTCGTGACTTGTTGAAGAAGGCGGGTCTCGGTGGGGCGGCCCTGCTCGGAGGCTCGCTGCTCGGGGCGTCCGCCAGGGATCGCGCCGAGACGAGTGACGAGCAGGTGGGCTACGACGGGCACTCCGCGGGCACGACTGTCGGCAGCGACGTCCACGACGCCATCTACGGGCACGGAATGGCCCCACCCCTGGGCATCGATCCATCGGCCCTCGACATGCACACATTCCCGCCCCCACCCGACGATGAGCCGGCAGGGACGGTGCGCGAAGTCGAAGTCGTCGTCGAGGAGCGCTTGATCGAGGTGGGTCACGAGGTCTTCATCGAGGCCTGGACCTACAACGGGACCGTCCCGGCTCGGATCATCCGGGCCAAGGAAGGCGACTCGCTCCGCATCAATTTCAGGAACGGCACCGGTCATCCGCACTCCCTGCACTTTCACGGCGCCCACCGTCCGGAGATGGACGGGTGGGAGCCTGTCCCGCCCGGGGGAGAGACCGTCTATGAAATCGAGGCTGGACCGCCCGGGCTGCACCCCTATCACTGTCACACCGCGCCCCTGGCCGAGCACATCGCCCGCGGGCTGTATGGGATGATGATCGTGGACCCTCTCGACGGGCGGAAGCAGGCACATGAGGTGGCTCTCCTGTTGTCAGGTTTCTCCAACGATGCGATCGGGCGCAACGGGGTGGTCGCCTGGAACGGGATCGCCGGGTTCTACACGCAGTTCCCGATCAAAGTCCCTAGAGACGAGCTGGTGAGGGCATACATCGTCAACATGCTGGAGTACGAGTCGGTCGCCTCTTTTCACCTCCACGCCCAGACCTTCGACGTCTACCCCGCCGGCATGGGCGCGCAGCCACTCTTCCGTGAGGACACCCTCGTCCTCGGCCAGGGCCAGAGGGCCATCGTCGAGTTCACGCTGCCCGACTATGGGCGTTACATGTTTCACCCACACCAGCACTGGCTGGCCGACAGGGGGTCCATGGGGTGGTTCGCCGCAATCTGAGACTCTGGGTCGGTGTGGCGAGCTTCGTCGTGGTCGTTGCCGCCCTCACCGCCATCGCGCTCAACCGGGTGCCCGAAGGAGGTGCTTCCCTGGACGGGCGCTGGGACCTCGTGCTCGTTGAGACACCAGGGGGGAGCGTCGCGCCGGAAGCCGGGACCGAGTGGATCGAGTTCGACGGCCGTACGTTCCAAGGACATCTGGAGTGCATCGACTTCGAGGGCGAGCTCAGCCCGGGAGGCCCGGGGAACTTCTCACTCGATGGTTGGGGCTATGGCACCAGCTGTGAGGTCCTGTCCGGGACCGGCGAGGCGTTCGACCTCTATTTCGGTGACCTGTCCGAATACCGGCTGGACACCGGGCTCATCTTGCAGAACGTCGATGGCTCGGTGCAATTCGTGTTCACCCGCCCGGGTCAACGGGGATGACTCGCGTCGATCTCGACGAGCTGCGCAGATTGGTCCTCGACTGTCTCGAGCCGAGGTTCTCCGATCAGGACGCCACTCGCATCGCCGACGTCTTGATGTTCGGCGAGATGGCGAACCGGCCCTCGCACGGGATCATCCGTCTCCTCCCGGGGAGCTTCGGTGTCATGGACGAGGAGCCCGGGTCGGAGCCGTCGATCGAGATGCACGGGCACTCCGCGGCGAGGGTCACCGGCCGCCAGGGGATGATCCTCGCCTCGATCGCAGTCGAGCTGGCCGAGGAGCTGGCAACGGCGTCCGGCTTCGCCGTGGTCACGACGAGTGGGAGTCGGTCGACATCGGGGAGCCTCGCCTACTATGTGGAACGGCTGGCCAACGCAGGTCTCGTCTCGTTCGTCAGCGCGGGAACCCCGAACTTCGTGAGCATTCCCGGCGGTGGTGCCAGGTTGCTCGGCACCAACCCGGTCGCCTACGGGATACCGACCCGAGACGTCCCGTTCGTTCTCGACATGGGCACGTCCGCGATAACTGGCGGCGACGTCCTCACCGCGGTGGCCGACGGGTCGGACCTGCCGTCGGGGGTGGCGGTCGATGCCTCGGGTGCACCCACCACACACGCTGCCGATGTGCTCGACGGTGGTGCCTTGCTGCCATTCGGTGGTCACAAGGGCCTCGGGCTGTCGTTGACCGTGGAGATCTTGAACAAGGCGCTGACCGGCGCGTCGGGAGACCCCGGGGACTGGGGTCACGTCTTCGTCGCGTTCTCTGCTTCGCTGTTCGGTGACGAGGACGACGTGAGACGGCGGGCCCAAGCCGAGGTGGATCGTCTCCAAGCTGCAGGTGCCCGGATCCCGGGGCACCACACGCTCAGATGTCGCGACGACGCATTGCAGCGCGGTTGGGTCGAGGTCGACGACGACGTCTACAAGAGAGTGGTCGACTCGGTGAGCTAGAGCTTGACGACCTTGTCGCCCACGGCGACCACGCCATCTTCGACCACGAAGGCGTTCACACCGCGAAACCGATGATCGCGCCCGACGCCGACATTGGCGAAGCGCAATGCGTCCTTCCCGAATCGGGCGGCGAACTTCGCACAACCGGTATGAGGGGTATCGGAGATCTCGATCACCGCCTCTCCGACTCTCAATCGTGAGCCGGCGGGGAGGTTGTGGTGTGAC
>JBAPYG010000173.1:0-3712 GCA_049284615.1 Acidimicrobiia bacterium | reverse complement strand
CCCGTGGCTACATCGCCCAGGACGTCATCCAACTGTCGACCCATCCCACTTTCACCAATGGCCATCTCGCCCCCCGTCACATCGACTTGAGACCCTTCGCCCTCTCCGGGGCGAGCGGGGTCGAGGTCGTGCCGGGCGGTCTCACCCGTGTGGCCCTGCGGGAGGGCTCGCTCGTCGTCAACTCCTCGCAGGGTGGCGGGTCGAAGGACACCTGGGTGCTGGCCGACTGATGTTGTCGCGTCACGCCGAGAACCTCTTCTGGATCGGTCGCTATGTCGAGCGGGCCGAGGACACCGCCCGGCTCCTCGACGTCACGTATCACGGTCTGCTCGAGGCCGGGTCCGAGCGAGAGCCGGCCGATGTCTGGTCCGAGTGCCTCGAGATGCTGATGATCGAAGACGAGGACATTGACATCGCTGCAGAGGACGACATCGGCGAGCGCCTCATCGCCGACAGATCGGAGGCCGGGTCTCTGATCGCAATCGTCGGCCAGGCCCGGGAGAACGCCCGAACCACCAGGGAGTGGCTCTCGGTCGAGGTGTTCGAGGCTCTCAACGACCTCTATCTGTTTCTCAGCGCGACCGATCTGGTCTCCGCCGCCCGGGAACGGCCCTACGAGGTCTTGCGAACGGTCAAGACGTCCTGTCAGGCGGTGAATGGCTCGGTGGACGCCAGCATGCCCCGTGGTGAGGGCTATCGCTTCTTCCTGATCGGCCAACGGCTGGAGAGAGCCCTGATCACCTCGCGCGTCCTACGTGTTTGGCATCGGAGACTCGGTGGCGTGGCCTCCCAGGCCGCCTTCAGCGAGTGGGTGCGTCTGCTCCGCTCGGTCTCGGCATACGAGGCGTATCTGCGCACCTACCGGGCGTCGATGGAAGAGGCGCTGGTCCTCGCCTCGCTGATCCAATCGCCGGACTTCCCGCGCAGTGTGATCCACTGTCTTCGCATGGTCGAGAATCTCCTCGAAGAGCTGGACATGGGTGAGAGAGGCGCACCGGTGTGCCGGGAGGCGGGGAGATTGCGGAGCAGTGTCGAGTTCGCCGACCTCGGTGTCTTCGACCACCGAGGGCTGGACCGATTCCTCGAAGGGATCGAGACGGATCTAGTCGGTCTGGCGGCCACCGTGGAGAAGGCGTATTTCAGACCGGCCGGCCCGGTATTCATGCACAGCTACGAGGCGTTCTGATGGAGCTCTCCCTGCGCTACGTCACTCATTTCGCGTATGCGACACCGGTTTGGGAGTCGCACAACTCGTTGCGTGCCTGTCCCGCCGATGGAGACGGCCAGGCCTTGCTCGACTACGTCGTCACCGTCGAGCCCGACGTGCGTGTGTTCACCTATGAGGACAACTGGGGCACCCGCGTGGAC
This sequence comes from Acidimicrobiia bacterium, assembly GCA_049284615.1. GTDB lineage: Bacteria > Actinomycetota > Acidimicrobiia > Spongiisociales > ZC4RG35 > JANQRA01. The sequence continues at coordinate 2,344 of JBAPYG010000173.1, read as the reverse complement.
ACCTTCGACGTCCCGCAGCCACACGACGAGCTGGTCATCACCGCTGCCGCGCGGGTCGCCACCACGGCACCGGCCCTGCCCATGTCGGGTCCACTCGCCGGCACGGCCGAGATGGGATATATCGAAGACGGCTGGCGTTTCCTCCAGCCCACTCGTCATACCCGGTGGGGCAGTGAGATCGAGGTCGCGGCCAAAGGCGCGTTGGGAGTCTCGACCGACGTAGTCGAGATCGTCAGCTCAATCCAGGATGTGGTTCGGGAGAGGGTCACCTATGAGACGGGCGCCACCGAGGTCGGTGTCGATCTCGACCGGGTGTGGGGCCACGGCGTGGGTGTCTGTCAGGACTTCGCCCATCTCACCATCGCCATGCTTCGCTCTGTGGGCATCGCCTCCCGCTACGTCTCTGGCTATTTCTATGCCTCCGACCCCACCGATTCGGCGAGTGAGGACACCGACGAGATCGTCGTCGCCACTCATGCCTGGGTCGAGGTCGCAGTGCCCGGCTGGGGCTGGTGGGCCATCGATCCCACCAACGCATCGCCGGTCGGCGAGCGTCATGTCAAGATCGGGCACGGGCGCGATTACGACGATGTGACCCCCCTGCGTGGGGTGTACTACGGGGAGAGCGACCATCATCTCGCCGCGGAAGTCACCATGTCGACCTCGAGGATCGTCAACGAGTCGGTTCCCGCCGTCGAGTTGTCGGAGGAGGCCCTGGCCCAGCAGTAGATGGTGATCGACGGCTCAGACGATCGTCGTGATGACTCTCCTCCGGGCCCGCATCGATCTGGCGGTGAGAACGAGGAAGAACAGCACGATGGGCACGAGGGCCATGGTCGCAGAGCCCGATGTGTCGGCGTGATAGCTGACGATCAGACCGATCACGACGCTGAGGACCCCGATCATCGAGGCCACTGCCATCATCGCCGGGACCCTTCGCACCAGCAGGGCCGCCGTCGCGGCCGGTCCCACGAGAAGCCCGAAGACGAGCAGTGTCCCCACTGTCTGGAACGAGCCGACGATGGCCAGCGTGATGATGGTGAGCAGGGCGATGTGGGCCATACGAGGCCGAAGCCCGAGCAATTGCGCCTTCTGCTCGTTGAAGGCAAGGGCGAGGAACGGCCGGTAGAGAGCGATGGTCACGACCGAGGTGACGATGAGGAGTGCGACCAGCGTCACCAGGTCGCTCGTGGTCACGCCGAGGGCATCGCCGAAGAGGATCGCGGTGAGGCTGCCGGTGTAGGAGTCGGTCCTGGAGATGATTATCACTCCTAGCCCCAACATCCCGACGAAGAGGAGCCCTATCGAGGTGTCTTCCGAGAACGTGGTCTGACGATGTACCAGGTTGATCCCGGCGAGCATCACGCCCGCGGCGACGACCGCTCCGATCAGCACGTTGAAGTCGAAGAGAATCGCCAGGGCTATGCCGGGCACGACACCGTGGACGAGCGCGTCGCCAAGAAAGGACATGCCCCTGATCACCACCCACGTCCCGACCATGGCGAGGGCCACGGCGGCGATCACCCCGCCGAGGAGGGCCCGTTGCTGAAAGGCAAGCTGAAACGGCTCGAGCACCCAGTCCACGGGGGTCGAGGCTACCGGGACCACCTTCTACCGCAGGCCGTCGGCGATTCTGGTGGCATCCTCGATCAGCAGGGCAGTGAGCGTCTGCGCCGCCGACCCTTCCTCGCCCAATGACTCGGTGTAGAGCTCGACCACGGCCACATCCCGGCCGACCTCCCTGGCTACCGTCTCGGCCAGCCGTTTCGGTTGCGTCGTCTCGGCGAAGATCGTCGAGATCTCCGCCCCTTCGATGATGGCGACGAGAGCGGTCAGGTCGGCCGAGCTCGGCTCATCGAGAGTCGAGCCACCGGGCACCACCACACCGACGACCTCCAGGTCGTAACGAGCAGCGAGGTAGCCGAGAGCCTGGTGGTTGGTGACGAGCTTGCGATTGGCGGCGGGGATTGTCGCCAGGAGCTCTTCCATCGTCGCGTCGGTCTCCTCGAGCTCTCGGGCGTAGGCCTCGGCACGTGATTCCCACTCGCCGGCGGGAGCGATCTCGGAGAGACGCTGCGCGATGAGGTCGGCGGCCAGAGCCATCCTCTCCGGGTCGAACCAGACATGGGGGTCGAGACTCTCGCCACCGGCGAGAGGCAGGGGGTCCAGCTCGGGAGCCACCTCGAACACGTTCGCTCCATCTTCACGCGCGGCGTGCAGCGCGTCGGCCAGCCCTCCCTCGAGACCGAGCCCATTGGCAACGACGAGGTCGGCTTGTGATGCGGTGGCCAGCTGACGCGGGGTGGGTTGGTAGTCGTGGGTGTCGACACCGCGGGGGATCAAG
>JBAPYG010000172.1:0-3609 GCA_049284615.1 Acidimicrobiia bacterium | reverse complement strand
GGGCCATGCCCTCGAGCGACCGGTCCTCGGCACCCGCGAGTCGATCAGGGGTATGTCCCGAGACGACATCCATGGATACTGGAAACGACGCTACGGAGCCGGTTCCCTCGTCATAGCCGCCGCCGGCTCGATCGACCACGACGAGGTGGTCGAGATGGTTGCCGAGCGATTTGGCGACTGGTCCGGTGAGCATGTGGACCACGAGCATTACGTGGCCGAAGTCGAGCCGAGGGTGAATCTCACCCATCGCGACACCGAGCAGGCACATCTCGTGTTGGGCGGTCCCGGGCTCCATCGCAGCGACGAGCGACGTTGGGCCTTCGAGGTCCTGATCCACGTGATGGGTTCGGGCATGTCCTCGCGACTGTTCCGCGAGATTCGTGAAGAGCGCGGCCTGGCCTACGCGATATATGGGTTCAAGCTCTCGTACGCCGACAACGGGGCGTGGGGTGTGCATGTGGGCACGATGCCGAGCCACACAGACACGGCATTGACGGTCATCCGCGACGAGCTGGCCAAGGTCGCCGAAGAGGGAATAACCGCCGAGGAGCTGGAGCGGGCCAAGGGCTCGATGCGCGGTGGCCTGGCCTTGGCGCTGGAGGACCCGAACAGCCGCATGGTCAGGCTGGGACGCGACGAGCTCTCGGGTATGCCTCACCTCTCCGTCGACGAGCGTCTCGCCAAACTAGAGGCTGTCGACCTCGAGATGGTCAGGTCGGTTGCCAACGACACATATGGCGCTCCCACACGGGTGTTGGGTGCCGTGGGGCCGTTCGAGACTCACGACCTGGACGGGTACCTGGCCGTCTGACCTGGATGGCCGGGTGCGGGCCGTCAGTCGAAGCTGAATGTGACCGAAGCGGGCTTCTCCCCGATGTTGATCGTCCCGGCGAGTGGGTTCGCCGGTGTCTCGATCACGAGGGCTCCACCGAGATCGTGGGTGCCGTCGCTCGTCGCCCAGCCGGTCGTCTCCACGAGTGAGATATTCCCCGCCATCGAGCTCCAGAGGATCGACTTGCTCACCTGGGTGAGATCGACCAACAGGGCCGAATCCCCCCTCGGGATCAGGTTCTCGCCGGGCCCCCCAGCCGCAAAGACTGCGACAGCGCCCCCTGCTGCCGTCAAGGTCATGATTGCGGCCAATCCCAACCCGGCGAGACGTTGTGTGATCACTCCCTGCATGCGATGGCCACGGTAAGTGAGAGGGGACCGGAACTAAATGGCTATTTCTACGAACTGAGAAAGGACTAGTCCGTAGATGAGGGCCAGGGCAAGGGCGATCAGCGTCGGTCCGAGGACGTTGCGACCCCTGTTGTCGGCGAACCGGGCCAGCAGGAAGCCCAGCACCACCCAGAACGTCATGTCGAGGGGCCAGGCCACGACCAGGTCGCCGAAGACGACGCCGAAGATCGCAGAGATCGGCAGTCCGCCATAGAGCATGGTGAAGCCCAACGTCTCACATGCTCCGTCACATGAAGTGTCGTTGACCAAGGTGAGGCCGATCACCATGAGCACGACCGCCACGCCCACCAGGACGGCCGTGGATATGGCGGCGCTGCGACAGCCTGGGGGCTCGGGTCTCTTGGCCACCCGGCGATCGTATGGCGAGTCCGGCCGAATCCGAATTTGGCGTCTAGCTTGCCTGCGAATGAGCTACCACCAGATATTGCTGGTCCTGCACATAGCCGGAGCGGGCACCTGGCTCGGGGCCAACGTCGTCCAAGCGGTCGTGCCGCCAGTGGCCACTCGCACCTCGTCGGTGGTTCTCGCCGGCTGGTACCGGATCACCTCGGCCCTTGCCACCAGGGTCTACGTCCCGGCGGCCATCCTCATCCTCGTCACCGGTGTGCTGATGGTCCTCGACAGTCCGGCATACGGCTTCGGGACGCTCTTCGTGACCATCGGGATGGGCATGATCGTCGTTGGCGCGCTGCTTGGTCAGTTCGTGTTCGGGCCTGGTGGTGAGGCTGCCGCCGCAGCCCTCGAGTCGGGGGACGTGGAGTCGGAGCGTCGCTCTGTGGGCAGGTTGACGCGTTACGGCCTGATCGACACCCTCCTCCTCCTGTTCACGATCACTGCCATGGTGTTACGTCTGGGGTGAGCAATACCATTCGATGGTGAATCGGGTGACCCGGCTCCTTCTCTGTGGTGTCGTGGTTGCCTCCTGCACCGCGGAGCCGGGTGGGGGTGGAGTGAACATCGCCACTTCGACCATGCTCCCGCCAGTCCCGGGGCCCTCGACCACACTCGCCCCGACAACCACCTCAAGCACCGCGCCTCGGTCGACGACGACCACGGTCCCGGTGCTGGTTGTCGATGGCTCCGTCGAGCGCAGCAGTGGGGTGCCCGTCGCAGGGGCGACCATCGCAATCGGGGACCAACAGGTGTCGAGTGGCCCGGACGGCTCGTTCAGTCTCGAGACGACGGACCCCGGTGCGATCAGCGTCACCAAGCTGGGTTGGACGACGGCCCAGGTCCCATGGGAGGAGTGGACCGGTGATCACATCGTGACCATCGACCAGGCCACGATTCGTGGTTTGCGGGTCTCGCCCGCGGCGGCAGCCGACGACGTCCACTTCTCGTCTCTCCTCACACTCGCTGACGGCACTGCCGTCAACGCCCTGGTATTCGACACGAAACGAGAAGGTGGGGAGGTCGTCTATGACACCGATGTCATCGCGGCCCGGGACTCGGGGGCCGTGAACGCGATCTATGACCCGGCAGCCCGGGTGGGACAGGCCCATGCTCTGGGTCTCTACACGATCACGAGAATCGTCACTTTCGAGGATTCGCGACGCGTCGGAGCTTTTCCAGACGAGAAGTTGGCCGGTGCATGGCTCGACCCCGTATCGGCCGGGGCGCGCGAGTACAACCTGGCTTTGGCCGAGGAGGCATGTGAGCTCGGGTTCGACGAGATCCAGTTCGATTACGTCAGGTACCCGACGGGGCAGACCGCAACGATCTCCGGCCAGCTCGACCTGACACAGGAGGAGCGGGTCGCGGCCATTGCGGGCTTCTTGTCCGAGGCGCGGCACAGGCTCGAGCCCAAGGGTTGCTCCGTCAGCGCCGCCATCTTCGGCATCGTCACGTCCTCTCCGACCGACCAGGGGCTCGGTCAGCGCCCCGAGGAGCTGTCCGCCGAGACCCATGTGCTGAGCCCCATGGTCTACCCCAGCCACTACTCGCCGGGTTGGCTTGGTCTCGACGACCCCAACTCCCACCCGTATGAGGTGACCTCCGGAGCGATCGCCGACGCCCTGGCGAGGATGACGGGGCACTCCCAGCTTCGACCTTGGCTGCAGGGATTCTGGTGGTCCAACGAGCAGATCCGAAGGTCCATCGACGCCGCGGAGGATCTCGGCGTCGGCTGGATCCTCTGGAACATCCGGAGCAACTACGACTTGGCAGCCCTTCCCACCGACGAGGAGGTGGGTGGCTAGCTACTCGCTGTGACCGGTGCGCACGTCGGGTGCGCCCATCCGGGCAGCGTCTGCGGTGTGATCGTCGGGCTGCGCCTGGGAGTCGAGCTCCGCCCTGACCCGAGCCTCGTAATGGGAGATCTCCCGGTTCATCGTGGCGCGATCCCAGCCCAGGACGTCGCCCATGATG